>JASGCH010000030.1 GCA_030054245.1 Gammaproteobacteria bacterium
CGCATATATATTAATATGCGAGAGGTCGAGGAGCGAGGCAACGCCGTAAATCGCCATTTTCAGCCGGTTGTTAGAAGGTTTTATCGTTTACTCCTACGACTAATCATTCGCCCAGCATCCGCCAGAGCTTGGGCAATGGGCTTATTCTTGGTAAGTACCAAATCTAATTCCGAATTCACAATTTCTTCAGCAATAGCATCATGTTTAAATACTTTAGTAGGAACAATGGAGCTTGCTGTTTGACGCCATTGCAGGCGTGCTTTTTGGCCTCCCAAAAAAGGAATAGGTTGTTCAAAAAAAGGACCTTGTTGCGCTTTTAACAACGCCGGGAAGGCATCCTGTTTAACAAAAGCACTTTGCTGTTGGTCACTATTTAAAGTTAAATGGCGAACCAAATCCCAGGCTAAGTCTTTTTGATGGGTTTTTTTCGAGATAGCAAAAAAAGACCCACCCCAAGATGCGTTGGCACCTTCAGGCAATACCGCGCTCCGCCATTTTCCACTGGTGTCTTTTGCCAGCCAGTTGGCTAAGTGCCCAGCCAACCAAGCCCCCATCATTTGACTAGCCACTGTCCCTCTTTTCAGGGCTTCACCCCATTCATTAGACCAGGCATTAATTTTGCCATCTAGTTGCTTATCGCGCACCACCTTAGCTAAAGTAAATGCCCGCACAAAACGATCTGACTCTACGGTGGTATGACCTTCTTTATCAAAATATATACCTTCGTCGGGTAACACCTTCGTTCGAATCATGATGTCTTTGATATCTCTGGCGTGTGCCATCAAATAAGCCCCCGTTTGAGACTTGATTTTTTCCCCAGCTTGGATAAAAGATTCCCAACTTTTTAATAAATCCGCCTCTTTGACGCCGGCTTTATCTAATAGGTCAACCCGATAAAATAAGGCACCTGGACCTATATCCGTGGGTATAGCAAATTGACCACTTCCCTCAGAGTACCCTTGTTGAAACGCAAATTTAACAAATTGATCGGCATATTTTTTGACATCGTAGGGTGGTTTCTCCAAATCCTCCAAGCCACCACTTTGTGCAAATCTTCCTAAGTAGCCGTATTCCAAAGCCACAATATCTGGCAAACCCGAAGAAGTTGCCAAAGCCGTGGTCATGGCTGTGTGATGATCGGAATAGGCACGACTCAATACCTTAACTTCAACCTGGGGGTGAGTCTTTTTCCATTCAACCAAAGCATCTTTAACGATTTGATCAACCGCTGGGTAAGCCGCCACAACCAGTATAGTCTGAGCTTTTAACCCAAATTGAAGCAATACCAATCCACAAAATAGCAAGGAGCGAAACATAGTTTTTTAATGATTGAAATCGTTTTCAAGTATTGAGACCGCTGTACCGAGAGCTGTCATAATTACTCAGCTAAAAGTTTGCCCCAACCGTGTTGAATGTATTAAGTTGTTCATCCAAATACCAACCACCTAACGCCGTAATGGGCAATGCAGTTGGTTTGAACTCGAGAGAGCATTTTTTAGTTTTTTAGATTATAGGCTTTATTTCCTATTAATTCATACCAAAAAATTTTAGATCCTTATTTTTTTTTTACATCTTTAAGGCTGTTGCATTATCGGTTGGGCATCGAACCAGCTACCGAATCACAAGGCTGGTGTGCACCACCACCTAACGGCGTAATGGGGCAGACCACTCTGAGACAGAGTTTAACGGTTGTATTTATCTTTTAAGAATGCGCGTGCTTTCTCTGATGATCAAATCAGCTTTAATCAGTGTTGGCGTTAAATTTTCGCCATTGATCAGCGAGAACATAGCTTTTGCGGCTTCCACACCCATGTTATACATGGAGTGTTTAACTGTAGTTAATGGAGGTAGTGTAAAGGCTGAATGAGGCAGATCATCAAATCCGATTAAAGATATATCATCAGGAACTCGGAGCGATGCTTGGTGCAAGGCCAACCGTGCACCATATGCCATTTGATCATTGGCACAAATAATTGCGGTAAAATTTTGTTTTAATTCCAGTAAGGTATTCGTTGCCTTAACACCGCTACTTTCTTGAAAATTACCCTGAACAATCCAATCTTTATCATATCCAAGACCTAATTCTAACATGGTCATTTCATAACCCTTCAAGCGCAATCGTGCGTCTTTTCTATCCATCAAGCCACTGATGTAGGCGATGGCCGAATGCCCTTGGCGATACAAATGTTTGACCGCCAAACGCGTGCCTTCAAAATTCTCAAAATCAATGCTTTGTAGTTTAGGTGCTTGAATATTTCGTCCTATGATGACTGTAGGTACCTGCAAAGCTAAATCTAACAATTTGTTATCACTTATTTGCCCATCTAACACAATGATGCCGTCCACCTTGCGTTGGAGCAAAACCTCAATACCTTTTATTTCTTCTTTTTCTTGCCAATGACCACTAATAAAAAGCGGAACATAATGTGCTTGATGGAGCTCTATCTCGATTCCTCGTAAAGCCTCAGCATAATAAGGACTGTCGATAAAAGGTGTAACTACCCCAATACTCATGGATTTACCTAATACCAAACTCCTGGCCATATAGTCTGGTCTAAACCCCAACTGTTTTATCGCTAACTGCACCGCGACCACTTTATTTAGGGTTACTCTAGCCTGACCAGTTAAAACTCTAGACACAGTACTCGGTGAAACTTTAGCCAATTTGGCAACTAAATGCACGGTAGGTTTCGTCGGACTTTTATGTACTGGTGTCTCATCTTTGGCCATGCTATCTGTAAATCAAAACTACTTAACTAGGAGGTGTTGGTTATGCTATTCACCCGACAAGACAGTTGCTCCGCTGGCGGTCCTAGTTATCAGGTTGATCGTAGCTACCAGCGAGCGGAGGAACCTAATTAACTCAGTAATTTGGCAGTGTAACTAGGGCACCAGCCTATGGAGCAACAGTCTTGTAATTGGGCTGTATGCCGCTGAGCCCGAAGGTGCAATGGTCATAAACGACTATTTTAGTTTAATAAGACCTTTATATTACTAGAAAGAGCTACTAAAATTGCTAGGAACTTCGCACACCAACAAAATGGTTCATCCAAAGGTGATCTGCATAACCCAATCTTATAACCGTGCAGTCGGCGGCCAACCGGATGAGCCAATCTTGGAATAAAACCGTTGCTCCATCGGCTATGCCGCTCGGTGAGTTGTCATAACGCTGGCTGGTCTCGAATATAACACATTAATTTTACAGTGTAAAAGATTGAGCAACCGTCTTTCTATGAATAAGCGCTTCGGGCAACCATTTTTAGCCATTTTGATTGATTATAATACTGAAATCCTTTTCAGAACATTCCAAAAATGTATCCTACCATAATCTTTTTGTTGAGTTTACTCTGGAGCACCGTGTATGCCAATGATGGACTACAAAAAGTGGGTGCTGGTGGTTGGCGCTTGCAAGCTTCCTCGGGTGACCGACCTGCTCCCAACGCCCTATACCGAAGTCAGCAACTGCTCAACACTGCGGCACCGACCAACCAATGGTATTCTTCAGTGATGTTTACGCGCTGGTCTGAAGTCATTCATTCCCATCCTCTGAGCTTAAAAGCCACTGAGTCCGGTATGGAAATTGGCTTACCTCGCAAAACCATTATCCCGACTGAAAGAAAAGATGTGGAGGTGGACTATACGCATGAGGCAGATATCCTAGTTTCTGCGGCTGAGTTTCAAGCTGATGGCGCCTTCCTTGCTGGGCGTGGAGATTGGTCTGTAGATATTTCTTTGGAGAATAAACAAGATAGACTACTTATGACTACCGCGCATGGTAGCCCTTTTGTCTATGGTACTATTTCTAAAGGTGATATCCTGATCAAGTTAAATTCAACTTTTCAAACTCAGGTAGTCGATCACACCAACTTGTTAATTACTCAAGCAAATAAACAGTTTATGGTGTTCGCACCTATGGATGCTAAATGGGAAAAATTGTCTCCTCAAACTTGGAAATTACATTTACCTATGAGCAAAGGCTTCTTTTCTATAGCCTATTTACCCAATACCTTGCCCAATACTTTGGAAGTATTTAAACAAAGTGCTTTTGCGTTTATCACCAATACCAAAGTCAGTTATCAAGTGGATCGCTCTACCGGTTTGGTGCATACCCATTTTGTCTATGAAACCAAAGCTATGGAAGGACAATTACATAATCCCATCATTGGCTTGTACCCACATCAATACCACCTCCAAGCCCATCTACCGGTCAATCCAATAGGGACTGCACCCAGTATCCGTGGGGCTATTCGCTTGTTCCAAGCCAATACTTTTTCTACCACCCTAAAATATCACGGATTTGTCCCTTTTTGGCCCAATGTGTCCGATCAAAAAGTGCGCACTGAAATCACCGATCAGCTAAAAAAAGAAGCCTCAAGAGCTAGAAGAATGATGTTAGAAATCGGTAATGGCGTGTATTGGCAAGGTAAGGGATTACAGCGCATCTCTCAATTAATGCAGGTAGCTGAAATCACTGGAGAAATCACTATCCGTGATAATTTATTAAAAATGCTTAAGCAGAGGATGCAAGAATGGTTATCCGGTACCAGTAAAAAAACCTATTTCCATTATGACCCAAGCTTAGGTACCGTGGTCGGGTATCCTGAAGAATATGATTCGGTTAAAGACATGAATGATCACCATTTTCACTATGGCTATTGGATTCGTGCCGCCGCGGAAATTGGTATGCGTGACGCACAATGGATGCAATCAGATCAATGGGGAGGCATGATAAATTTGCTTATCAAGGATATTGCTAGCACCCAAAGAGGTCAAAAAGATTTTCCATTTTTGCGGAATTTTGACCCTTATGAAGGTCATTCTTGGGCTTCTGGAGTGGCATTATCCCCACACGGCAACAACCAAGAATCTTCTTCTGAAGCAGTCAATGCTTGGGCTAGTTTGATTCTCTGGGGAGAATTGACCGACAACCCGGAATTAACCGATTTAGGGATTTATTTATATGTTACTGAAATTAATTCAATTATGTATTACTGGTTTGATGTTTATGGTATGACTTTACCTAAAGAATACCTCAACGCCGAAGTCAGTATGTTATTTGGTGGAAAATTAGCCCACAACACTTGGTGGATTGATGAGCCTCGTCAGATACATGGAATCAATTTATTACCCATTACACCCTCTTCTACTTATTTAGGTTTATATCCCGAATTTGTCAAAAAAAATCTAGCTACCTTAAAAAAAGATATTGAAATATATCAAAACCGAGGCAAACGAGCTAACCCAGCAGATATTTGGCAAGATATATTCGCTCAGTATTTAGCCTTAGTCGATCCCCTAGAAGGCATGAAAGCTTGGGATGCTTGGGGGTCTGTTGAATTGGGAAACACTCGGACCAACGCTTTATTTTGGTTACAGTCCTTAGTAGAATTGGGTACTCCAGATTATGAAACTCACGCTAATACCGTGTTTTATGCTGTATTTAAAAAACCCGATGGCAGTAAAACTTATCTAGCCTACAACCCTAAATCCCAAGCCCAAGAGGTAGTTTTTAACGATGGTACCAAACTTCGGGTCGAACCAAAGTCTTTAGGCAAGCACTCTGGAGTCTATGCAAAATGACCGTTTTACCCCAGTCCCGCCGCGAGCGCTTCCATTCCAATCCATCCAGCTGGTGTGAAAATTTTTTAAAAACACTGAAAACGATTTCAAAACTGTTGTAGAATACCGAAAGTTTTCAATTTTACTTTTTGAAAACTACTATCGGCTCTATTATTTTTATTTTGAGGGACTCTATCATGAAGAAAATTCAATTTGGTTATGTCGGTAAATCAGTTATGGCGGCTACTGTAGGTATAGCCGCAACGATTATTGCGGCTTGTGGTGGTGGGGGATCGACTTCCGCGGGCACGCCTAGCTCCTTTGTTTTGTTTGCGTCTATGTACCACAAAGTAGTAGGAGCAAAAGCGGATCCTTTTGTCCGAACCACCGAAGGTGGAAATGTTTACGAGTTTAAACATGCCGCTATCGGCAGATCATGGGGAACCGATACGGATGAGACTATCAATTATCGCCAGGCCTACGGCGCCCAATGGTATCACGTTGCGGCTATGACTTCGGTCCATCATTACGGATTGGCTATCAAAGCCCCCATTACAAATTCGACCTTACCTACTGATACCAATAGCGTGGATATTAGCAACACGAATAATTTGATTATTCAATTGGGTAATGGAGCTGGTGCCAACAACACCAACACCCATACCAAATACACCATCCTACTCAACGCGGGCACCCAAACCCAAGCCCCCGAGTATGCCTGGCCTTATTCTTGTACTTACGATCAAACTCTAGGCGCGAATAGCCGACCAGGTGACCTGTCCCCTGCAGGCCTCCAGCAATATAAAATTCCTTTATCTAGCTTTACTTGTAATTCAGCAAGCGCTTTAGCCTCGGTTAAATCAGGCTTAAAAGAAGTCGTCGTAAAGGTAGTGGGTGGAAGTGACGCGGCATCGGCCAGTACGACTCTCAACGATACCTTGGTGTTGGTAGGGCATATCGCGTTTATCAAAGCGGAATGATTCAAAGGGTGGCAACTGTATAAAGCAAAAACCTTTGCACCTACGACTACGCCGCACGGGCGAACTGTCAAAGTACAAGGCTTAGCGGCACGCAACCAGCGGAATTTACTGGGGTGTAAATGAGCTGGTGAGTACCGCATAACGCAGTAATTTGGCAGTGCAGCCAGCGGCGTAGCCGTCGGTGCAAAGGTCTCGAAGATGTCAATGAGCTAGTGGGTGCAAGCTGGTTTCGCATATACTCAATATGCGAAACCAGCTTGCGAAGGCGTGTAGCCGTCGGTGCAAGGATCTCTTATAGCTAGAGTACAATCCGTCATCAGGTAGCTGGCTTTCGGATCACCCATGTGAATTTGTGCACCTACGGGTGAATCTCTTTTGCCAAAACCACCTTAGTTGGGTATCAAAAGGTTTAAGCCTGTCAGCTTACAATTTTAACCGGAGTATGCAAAATGTCAAAAATAAAATTTTCTTGGATTGGCAGTATGGTTACGGTCGTTGCTCTCTGGGCGACGGCCGGATTTGCCGTGGAATTAGGTCCCATCGAAATAAAAGGCTTTGCTAAATACGAGCTATCCAAGTCTTCGAATCAATGCAAGGATTGCCAATTGTATCCTGGAGAGGACAAGCAAAAACTTTGGGCTGATGAAATCGCACCCAACAAAGTGTATGGTACGGCTTATTCCAATGTATCCTTATTACAACCTTATGTCCTCTTGCGACCGATAGACTTAGGCAAAGGTTTTAAACTTTCTGGGCTATTAAGCCAAAGGTGGCGAAACCTTAAAGTGGACATTCCCGGCGTGTATTACGAACGCAATGTTCGATTGACCCATGAAGATTATGGTAGCCTGCAATTGGGTGGGTTTCCAACGCGTGCATGGAGTGTGGCAGATTACCCTTACGGGACCCATTTAGGCATAGCAGATGCTTGGGGAGCTAGTGGTTCAGGATATGGTTTATTGACGCACGCTGTACGCTACGAAAGCCGCCCATTGGATTTTTTAGATGGAGACTTACATCTGGAATATACCTACGACTTTGGTGATTCTGGATTCCGGCTACGAAACCCGGCTTTTCATGAGGTATATATACAATATATCAAAGATGGATTGATACTAGATATCATCGCACAAGACGCCAAAAACGGCTTACCGACGGCTTGGACCCATGGTCCTTTTCGTGGAGTTGTGGTTTTAGCTGGTGATGAAAAAACCGCTGTGGACAATGGTTTGGCAGAAAACCACCAATCCTTGCTGATGCTCATGGCAAGATACCCACTCAACGCCAAAGTGGAGTTGTCTGGGGGCATTAGACGCAACTCTTGGAGTGGTGCCAAGGCGGTGGTTGTAGGTCAAGATGCCAATGGAAATTACATTTGGAACAATATGTTCAACTACGATTGGGCTGGGCAAAAAGCTTATTCGGCTAGCTCCGTCGATTTTTCTTTAGGTCTGCGCTATAAGTATGATGCCAAATGGACGGCTTCCACTGGTTTGGTCTATTTAGGTAAAGCACGCACCCAAAACCCTGCAGAACGCGGACAATCTAACTCCATGCTCATCAACACCATAGGGCTTGGATACGAATACCTACCCGGACTCACCTTGTACGGATTTGCTGGCATGGTGCATTTTGACAAAAAGGGGCTATCTCCCCTTTCTGCTCCAAGCAATTCAGCTTTCACTGGTGTAGATTCTCGTTTGGCTACCAGCGGGAATTGGGGGGGTATTGGCATGGTTTATGTGTTTTAAGCGGTGTCGGGTAAACCAGTCTTTTTTCTTCAAAGTAACAAGCATTCGCCATGATTAAATTAAAAGCATTCGTTGCCACCCTTCTTATCCCTGCTTTGTTGGTCGCGTGTAATGATGGTACCTTTAGTGGCAATAGTCAACCTAAAACAGCCAGTGATTTGCCAACGCCCACTTATAGTTTGCCAACCAGAAACTTACCCAGCCAGTTCACCACCGGAACCGTCAAAGCCGTAGCTTATTCAGCTTACCGAGGTACGGGACCTGGCACCAGCGATTCTCCCACAGACGCTCATATCTCACAGGATTTGGGCTTATTGTCCACGACCGGGTTTACTCTACTACGGATGTTTGGTTCGGATGACCTGACGCAAAGAGTGTTACGGATAGCCCAACAAAGTTATCCCAACTTAAAATTCCAATTGGGCATTTATTTACAAGTTCCAGCGGTCAGTTGTAATAGCGATGCAGTCAACCAAGCCCAAATCAAAAAAGGTATAGAGTTGGCTCGTTCCTTTGATAATATTATCGCCGTCAGTGTGGGCAACGAAGTCTCTTTGACGGGTAGTCATTTGTTGATGAGTTGTATGGTCGATTATATAAAGACCGTAAAAACCCGCGTCCCCCAGCCGGTCACGGCTGACGATGATGTGGCGCTTTATACCAACCAGAGGAGCTTTACCCATGCTGGAAAAACTTACTCTGGGGCTGATCTATTACCTTGGTTAGATTTTTTATCTGTCCACACTTACCCTATGTCCAATGCCAATTATTGGGATTGGCAAAGTCAAAGAGTGGACGCTCAGACTTTAATGACGGCGGCCATCGATAACGCCAAAAGTCACATCACTTCCCTGCGGAACTACGCTTACTCCAATCAAGCCGGCCTAGCGACCACCGTTGGCTCCAGTATGCCGATTATCATTGGAGAAACAGGTTGGAAAGCCAGAATAACCAACTCTGCCAACCCACTAGAATCTGCCACGGCTGGGCCAGTTAATGCTAAAATGTATTATGATATGCTGGTAGCTTGGCAAAATTCTGGTGGTACTAGCCCTAAAACCATCGTTTATTTTGAGGCTTTTGACGAAACTTGGAAAGGCAGTGACGACGGCTGGGGGTTGTGGGACGAGAATCGAGTACCAAGGTACGCATTGTGTGGAACTTTAGCTCCATCGGCACCCGATTGCTCAGCGAATATCTATCAAGGTGCTAAGTTTTAAAATAGAGAAGACTGTTGCACCATCGGCTATGCCGCTTGGTGAGCTATCAAAATAACAAGGCTTCCGCGTACCCAACCAGCTTCATTTCCGCAGATAATCATGGTGAGCACTCGCTAATCTTACATATTGAGTATATGCGAGACTAGGAGCGCAAGCGCAATGGATAGCGCAACGAACTTAAGCACATACATAACGCAGTAATTTGGCAGTGCAAGCCCTTGGAAGCAGGGGTGCATGGGTCTTTAGATGAAAACCACAACCTCGTTAAATCCTTTACACTTGGCTTTTACTTTGATAGAGGTCATGGTCGTATTATCGATCGTCAGTTTATTGGGTATTATGGCTTGGCGTGGCGTTGCTGGTTTAGAAACGCTTAAAGTTCGCCATTTAGAGTTTGAAGAAAAAACGCAATTATTACAAAACAGCATTCATCAGTGGCGCATCGATTTACAAGATGTCTATTATTTTAACAAACAGATGGACCTGCCACAAGGAGCGCTCTGGAATGGTCAACTTTTTAAACTGGTACGACAAGGGTTGAACGCAGATCAGCAATGGGTATTGCGGGTGGTGGGTTGGACCCTACGCCAGAACGATGGGACACTGTACTGGATGCGTTGGCAATCACCAGACATTGTTGACAAGATTAATTTACAAAAATTTTGGTCACTTGTAGACGATTGGTCTAAGTCAGCGACCCAAGAATTACGCCAATACGAGGTAGCACTTCTGCCCTTACAATCGTGGCAACTGTATTTTCGTACAGAATCTGATGCCGGTTGGGCAAATGCTTTATCATCCACCCAGCAAAACCTCAACTTGACCAAACCTGGGTTACCCCAAGCCGTACGCTTGAACATTACAACGGATGCGAAATTCACCCACCAAGGAACTTATATCGTGGATTGGCTTAATCCCTTGAGTGTAAAATTACGACAATGAATAAACCCATTCAGCCTGGCGTCGCTCTCATGATGGCTCTTTTAACCGTAGCTCTGGTGAGCGTTATCAGTTTGAGTTTTTTATCCTTACAAACTCAAAGAATTGAAGTGGAATCTGCCAGACGACAGCAACAACAAGCACAATGGCTATTAAAAGGCATCATCGATTGGGCTAGGCTGGTCCTTTAATTCTAAACCCCAAGGTTCGTCTAATTTGTCA
>JASGCH010000252.1 GCA_030054245.1 Gammaproteobacteria bacterium
ATTTAATTTCAGCTAATGCTTACTTTACCAATTTAAATGGTCAAAGTAATAAAATTCGGTTGTTGTATGACCAGGTACTTTCATCTTCTGGTCCACTCACTAATCATTTTACGATTCGTGTTAGTAACTCAAGTATCTTAAGTGCTAGTGCGGTAACAGTGGACGGGAGCACGGTAGAAATTACCACTTCAGGGTATTTTAATTATGCTGATGTGGTGGGTATTAATTATCGGGCACCAACTGCCAATAGTACCCTTGCCAATAGGGCCATACAAGATATCAATGGTCTAGATGCAAGTAGCACTTTGACCGATGGTAATTTTTTCAATAATTCGTACTATCAAGGTTTTGCCGCGGTGTCTAGGTTGATTGACACTTCTCCACCAAGCGTTTCGGTGTCTTCTGGTCAAATTATTGGTGTAAACAGTGCTGGCTTAGTGGCTAGCACTGAGCTAGGGAGGATTTATTTAGTACCAAGTGAGATTAGCATTCAAAGTTTAGCGGATATTAATTCTCTACTCACTACCCAAGTTGCTTTTGTTGATGTGCTGGCTACCTCTGTTACCAGTTTGGTAAGCGTTGCCCATTTAACCGCGGGTACTTATGCAGTTTATGCCATTGATTGGGCCGGAAGGGTGTCTGCCCGAGCCTTAAATACCATTAGAGTGGATCACACCTCTCCCAGTGCCATTGATTTAGATGTGAATACTCTGAGTGTTGATAGTAGTCAGTTTTATTATATTAACTTGGCTAATATAGCTACTGGTGTCAATTTATTTCCCAATGTGAAGACCCCAGCCTATACCGATACAGATATTTTTAAAATAGTCATTAAATTCGGTGGGGATGCCTATTCACCTTTTGAAGACGGGATACTCCTTCAGAGTGGGTCCCCCTTATCGTTGAATACCAATAGAACGGGTACTATCATTTTGGGAGGCGTGAGTGGGGTTAAATACGATTTGCAAGCGTTAGATCGTACTTTGTCGTTGCAACTTTCCAATAATGCTAACTTTACCCCAGCGCAAGTTAAAACGGTTTTAGGTGCCATTGCGTACAAGCCGATTAATAGCAATGCCTATCCAGGGGAAAGGCAATTTACTCTTAATTTAGTAGATCTAGCGGGCAATGTCTCTAGTTCAGCAACGGTGACTGTGCAAGTGGACAATAAGGCACCAGAAGCCTTAAATATGAGTGTCATAGATACGGGGAGCAGTGGGACGGATCATATTACAAACCATCCAACCATTGCTTTTGACAGTTTACCGGTTAATACTTTGGTTAAATATCAAGTGGATGGTGGTGTTTGGAATAATCTAGCTGCCAATGCGAGTACGCTTCAGTTATTGGCGGGTGCTCATAATTATCAAGTTAAAGCGGTAGATTTGGCGGGCAATGAAAGTTCTAGTAAGTTTTTACACTACCAGTTAGACACAGTTTCTCCCACAGTTCAGGTTACCTTATCTAAGGAAACTTTAGCCACTCCTTATGAAGAATTAGTCTATACCTTGAAATTTACCGAGCCGGTAGTGGGTTTGTCTTCTGCCGATATCAATGTCATCAATGCCACCGTGGTTAGTCCCTTGCGGTTAGTGGATGATCGTACGAATACTTACTCATTTTCAGTTAGACCTGCTGGTTTGGTGGCTGGAAATATTGATGTTAATATACTCAATAGTTCCTATTTTGATGTAGCTGGCAATGCTAATGAGGCTGTGGCAGTTTCAGTCCCCTATCAACCTCCTACCTTATCGAATTTAGATGCAATTCTAACGAGTGATCCGACTGAAAGTGCCAATGTCAATCAACGCACCCTCAACGCCAATGAGGTGAGTTTAAGCCAAGGTTTTGTTCAGTTGCGTAGCATAGCCAATTCAACCGCAGAAGTTTGGATAAATAGTGAACGCGGGCAAATTAAAAAATCCTATATTTTTGCTTCCGCTGGTGTTCAAGGAGTGGCTTTATCTCTTAGCGAGGTGGCCGTATTAGGAGATGGTCTATGGCAAATTAATGTTAGTATAAAACAAGTCGGAAATAACACACCCATTTTATTAAAATCTTTATTACCTATTTGGGTGGATACTACGGCTCCATTGGTTGCCGATTTAAGTATGCAAACAGGAATCCAAGATAGAGTAACGGTAGTGGCTTCTATAAGCCAAGCTTTATCGGGATATCCTATTTTTGCACAACTATCGTCGGGTCCTGATTTGGATATTCAAAAGATTTTTTTAACCGTTTCGGTCAGTCCAGACGATGTTCATGATAAATTCACCCTAGGCGGACAGGATTTAGCTTTGGGGCAGAGCCAATCCATTGGTAACTTGCAAGTTGGGCAAACCAATCTTCATGTAAAAATACA
>JASGCH010000253.1 GCA_030054245.1 Gammaproteobacteria bacterium
TATTTATTTTAGCTAGGTAAATTACCCCAGCGTTTCAAAATAGACACGGATCTTTGTACAAGATTGGCACATACATCACCTTCACTGCGATTTACTTTCATCGTCCTTTTCAGTGTATGGGTACATGGTGTTCTTAAGACTGCTTTGCCATCGGCTGATGCCACGGCTGCAAAGGCACTCATTTGTACCATCTACCTAGCTTGCCATCTAGCTTCCAAGGGGCGAGAGAACCACCCGCGGAGCATACAACCATTCCAACAGATTTTGACAAGATGCACAATACACGCTTTCTACAAGCTTTCAGGGGCATACTTCTGGGTAAATTCTGCAAACTTTAGCATCTCATCTCCTTTTTTGACGGTTTTTGTACTTTAAGTCAAAACTTTACCAAAAGCCCCTAATTTTTACCTGAAGCATCGCGTAAAGCTTCATTCTCTAACCATATCGCATTGAGTATGCCAAACATGACAGCCATAGCTAGCCCTAAAATCCATGCAAAATACCACATATATTGCTTTCTACTCTATTAATACAAATCTTGACTTTTTGCTTGCAAATACGCCTCACTCATGGGTTCGCGGATAACTCGATATACCCATGAAGTGTATATGATGATAATCGGCATAAAAATGGCAGTGGCAATGGTCATCAACCATAAAGTCATACGCGAACTACTAGCATCCCAAACTGTTAAGCTGTGCGAGGGTTCAATGGAGCTAGTCATCAGAAACGGGAAAAGTGCCACACCAGCCGTAGCTATAGTACCAGCTATAGTCAAAGAACTAGGAATAAATGCCCAAGCAAAATGTTGAAGTCGTACCAATAAAATGGTCGCACCAGAAGCCAACAATGCTAGAATGGGTAGCAGATACAATATCGGATAGGTTTGGTAATTTCTGAGCCAGACACCCGTTTCAACCACTACTGTTTTGGCAGTTGGATCACTTAATCCATTGTGATCTATCGCGGATTGCATCGTATAACCATCGAGTTGGCTCACCCATACTCCCCCAATAACAAATAATACCATCCAAAAGCCCAAAGCTATAGGTACAGTTTTTATAGCCCTTTTTTGCACAGTCCCCCTAGACTTGGCCGCCAAATACACAGCTCCATGTGCCGTGTGCATAGCCACACTGGCTAAGCCAGTCAGTAACGCAAACGGACTGAGAAGATGCAGAAAACTCATGATATACGAGTCGTGATAGTGCACCAACCGAAATTCATCGAATTTAAAAGGAACACCAAGAAAGAGATTACCAAAAGCCACGCCAAAAATCAATGGGGGCAATAAGCCAGAAAGAAACAACGCATAGTCCCAAATTGCGCGTTTTTGGTACTTGTTGCGGAATTCAAAACTCACCGGGCGTAAAATAAGACTGATTAGCAACAAAAACATGGCTAAATAGAATCCACTAAACGCCGTAGCATATACAGTGGGCCAAGCAGCAAAAACTGCCCCAGCCCCAGTTATGAGCCAAACTTGATTACCTTCCCATACTGGACCAACCGTATTAATCATGATCCTACGCTCACTGTCTGTACGCCCTATGATAGGATTCAGAAATGCCACCCCCATATCGAATCCATCCATGACGGCCACACCAATCAACAAAACACCCAGCAAGAGCCACCAAGTAACACGCAAGGTCTCATAATCAAAGGGAATAGGTATCATAAAGTCTCCTTACTAATTGTATTGAATGTGCTTAAGTGCCACCTTCAGAAGCACTTGCATATCCTTTTACAGGACCCAGACGAGCATATTTTATCATTAATCCTATATCTATAACCAACAATACCGTATAGAAAATAACAAACCCAGCAAGACTAGTGAGCACCATCGCACTACTCGTAGCGCTCACCCCCATCGAGGTTGGTAAAATGCCCTGAATAGCCCAAGGTTGGCGACCATATTCAGCCACTACCCACCCTAATTCTGCGGCCACCCAAGGCAACGGCAAGCTATACAGCGCAGCCTTATGCAACCATGAGGGGGCAAAATCACCCCTACTGGATTTTATAAATGCCAAGGCAAACAATACAATAAACCAGAAGCCACACAACACCATGATTCTAAAACTCCAAAACAGCGGCCACACATGAGGTACTAATTTTGAACTAACATTTTGAATATCGGTTGAGGTGGCTTGAAGCGGATCAATACCATGGCTACGCAGAAAAAAGGCATAACCCAAGTATTTTCCATGGTTTTGTAAAACCTCTCGAGCAGACAAGTTGTGCTTATCTTTTTTCAGTTCTAACATAGCCTCGTACGCCATAATGCCCTTAGCAAAAGACCCTTCGCTTTGTTTAAGAATGTCTTTGATACCCAATATCTCCTTATCAAAACTTCGGG
>JASGCH010000254.1 GCA_030054245.1 Gammaproteobacteria bacterium
GTTGCGCTAGCGCTCTAGACTTGTAATTATGACAGCTCACCGAGCGGCACCAGCCGTCGGTGCAACAGTCTTTATGCGAGAACATGATCATCTGCGGAAATGAAGCTGGTTGCGTGGTGCGCTCACGCCTAGTACTTCAACAGCTCACCGAGTGGCACCAGCCGATGGTGCAATAGTCTTGGTATGTATGACAGCTCGCAACGCAACAATCTTTCCTTAGGGACAACTTGGCACATCCCTCGTACCAATTTGGAAATCCGCTTCTTTTTGCCCCAGCAATTGCTGGATTGAATCAGTCTTTTTCAAGACCTTATTAACCAAATTACCTTGGGCATCTTTAATGACCACGGTCACAAATGTAGAGGCAATAGCTTGTCGATTCTTGTCTAACTTAACATCACCATTGGGTGTTTTTAAAACTAATTTCGACAAGGTATCCCGATACTTGGCTTGCCCCCCACTCAAATCACCTTTTACCGCATCCAGCCCATCTAAAGCGGCTTTGGTATTGATGTAATATAAGTAGGCAAACAACGAAGGACTGGGAAAGCCTTTAGGAAAGGCGCCTTTATAGGCATTGACAAATTTAATCCAATCAGCACCGTCGTAAGTATCTGCCATAGGGCTGGCGGATAAAGCGCCTACCAAAGATTCTCGCCTTTTACCTTTATAATTCAAAATGGTTTGATCGACAAAAATAGAGCCTCCGAGCATGGGCTTATCTAATCCAGCGTTTTCAAATTGTGACAGAAAATTCACTGCGTCGGCACCACCTAAAACCAGCATGATAGCGTCTATGTCTTTAGGTATCTTGGCGATGACTGAGGAATAGTCTTTAGTCCCTAACGGCACCCATTGTTTGACTGGAACACGCCCCCCAGCGGCACAAAACTCAGTCATAAATCCTTGTACTTGCGAATAAGGAAACCCATAATCTTCAGCCACGACCATGACTCTCTTATACCCCTTTTCTAGAGCCGCCTTACCTAGCCCAACCATCCATTGAGCACCGTCCGAATTAAATCTAAAAAAATTAGAGCTAGGATCTTTCAAGGTCGTCGCTTGTGCACCTGAAGCTCCATTGATAAAAGTAACACCTGGATGTTTTTTGGCGTAATCTTTCACCGCAATGCCTTCATCTCCAGACAATGGTCCTATCATAATATCCACCTTGTCTTGTTCAACCAATTTACTAGTGGCTTTAACCGCGGAATCAGGGGTAGCATCCGAACTCCCCTTTGTGACCATAATTTTGCGTCCAGCAATCTCACCTTTACGCTCCATTATAGCCAATTCAGCCCCCCGAATACCATCTTCACCGAGAGCCGCAAAAGGGCCTTCTAGTGTCGCCAGCAAACCGATTTTAACCGGTTGTCCAGATTGACCGAAAGCACTCCCTAGTAAACCCAGAAAACCAGCACAAACCACTAGCTTTCTTAATTGAAAAAACTGTTGCTTTTGAACCATCATTTATACCCCTTTAGTGTAATAAAAAAATAATTTTTGACGAATTTTTTGGTATATCCCTATAAGACCATCCGAAGACAATAATACAATCAAAATGAAGATCATGCCAATAAGAAGGTTAAAGCGTTCGCTCGGCATAAAATCAATGGCAAAAATTTTTAACAAAACAAATAACAATGCCCCACAAAAAGCTCCAATCGGGTGCCCCATACCACCCATAACGGCAATAATCAGGATGTTAATCAGCCAAGTCATTCCGACCAAGCCAGGTGCTATTAACCCATTAAACCAAACCAATAAGATCCCTCCAGTCGAAGCGATAAATCCAGCTAAAGCATAAGCCGCTACTCGATGTGCAACCCTATTAAACCCCAAAGCTACCATTCTTCTAGGGTTGTTTTTTACACCGCGCAAAGCTAGACCAAATGGTGTATCAACCGTCCATTTTACCAGAAAATAACAGAGAATCGCACAAACCAATGCCAAATAATAAAAAGGCATAGGTTCCTTCAACTCTACTCCCAAAATTGCCGGTGGATGAAGGTTACGCAAGCCCTGAAAGCCATTAAACAAACTATAATTTTGCAGTACTAAGTAATAAAATGCCATGCCCACCGCCAAGGTAATCATGATGGTGTAAATACCCTCGGTTCTAACCGATAGCCAGCCAATAACCGTAGCGCACAAAGTGGCGATCCCAATGGATACCAAAACCGCGACCCACCAAGGCCAACCTAAGCTGATGCTCATATTGCTACTCACCCCCAAAATAGCCAGTGAATATCCAGCGATTCCAGCCACTGTCATTTGTGCCAAGGAGACCATACCACCGTATCCGCCCAAAAAGCTCAAAGACAAGGCAATAATACCTAGAATAAACGCCT
>JASGCH010000255.1 GCA_030054245.1 Gammaproteobacteria bacterium
AGAAATTTCGCCTAACTCCGCTGATCTATTATCTTGCTCGTGATTGGCAGAAGACATCAATTGCAAATAATCAACAACAATTAATCCCAGCTTACCACATTTACGGTTTAATCTTCGGGCCGTGGCGCGCAATTCAGCCGTACTAATCCCTGGCGTATCGTCAATATACATATTGACATTTTCTAATTTTTGCAAAGTACCGTAAAATTTTTCCCACTCATCAGGTTTTAATTTTCCATTTTGTAAATGGGATTGATTGATATTGCTCACAGAGCCGACCACCCGAATAACCAATTGAGAGGCACTCATCTCTAAAGAAAAAATAACCACTGGTAAGCCTTCTTCAATGGCAATATGCTCAGCAATATTGACTGCCAAAGCGGTTTTTCCCATAGAAGGCCTGGCCGCCAAGATGATTAAATCTCCAGGCTGTAAGCCAGAAGTCATGTTGTCAAAATCCATAAATCCACTTGGGACACCGGTGATACCATCGGCATTTTTTGCCAAGTCCTCTACACGCCCCTTTAATGGCGATAAAAGTTGTTTAAGTTCTTGTAATTGACTATTCCTAAAAGCACCTTCATTGCGGATTTTTAAGATGCTTTGTTCAGCCTGATCCAGCACTTCTGAGGCCGTTCTCCCACTGGGTGTGAGAACAAAATTACTAATTTCATCAGAGCTTGCCAAAATTTGTCGCAATATAGATTTCTCTCGAACAATTTCGACATACCTAGAAGTATGTGAAGCATTGGGCACATACTGCGCCAAAGAATTTATGTATTCTAAACCACCAACCTCCTCTACCTTAACGGTTTTTTGTAAATCACCATAAACCGTAATGACATCGGCAGGGTGGTCACTTTCAATCAACGATTCTATAGACTGAAAAATCAATTGATGTTCGTACCGATAAAAATCTCGTGCACTGATACGACCGCTGATAATATCCCAAGAGGTATTGTCTAACATAACTCCGCCTAAAAGACAAGCTTCGGCTTCGACCGAATGAGGGGGTGTGCGTAACTGAAAACTTTCAAGTTTTAGGTTATTTGATAAATTGGGCATAGAGGTTACGGAAAAAAAGACGGTTGCACCATCGGCTGGTGCCGTGACTGCACTACCACATTACTGCGTTATGTATGTGCCTCAGTTCGTTGCGCTATCCATATGGCTTCCGCTCCCAGTTTTGTAATTATGACAGCTCGTCGAGCGGCATAGCCGATGGTGCAACAGTCTTAATGATGTTCATCCGAGGTAAGCTACATAACTTCGTCGTTTGGCAGTGCAGTTGACGCCAAGTCCGATGGTACAACGGGCTCGTTGTATTTATTTCAGCCAGCCACGATGATGAAAATACCACATAGGTAACACCGCGCTGATAAGCATCAACAAAAGAACATAATAATATCCCCACTCTTGGCGTAGTTCGGGCATATTGACAAAATTCATCCCATAAATACTAGCCACTAGAGTGGGTGGCAATAAGGCCACAGTAGCCACAGAAAATATTTTTATCACTTTGTTTTGATTTATGTTTATGAAACCAACGGTGGCATCCAATAAAAAATTTATTTTTTCAAACAAAAAAGCAGTATGGCTATCTAAAGATTCTAAGTCGCGCAATAACTGGCGGGCATCTTCGATTTGTTCTGCATTCAGTACTCGTAAACGCATCATAAAACTGATGGCTCGTCGAGTGTCCATCACATTCCTTCGAATGCGTCCATTCAAGTCTTCTTGATGTCCAATGGTGGCTAAAATTTCTGCGGCAGTTTGGTCGGTTACTTGATTGCCCAAAACCTGCTTGCTGGCAATTTCTAACTTATCATAAATAGCTTCTAGTGCGTCAGCAGAATATTCGATATCTGCATCAAGTAATTTTAGCAACATTTCTTTTGAGTCTTCTATAAACCCAGGTGAACGCCGTGCCCTTAATCGTAACAAGCGGAAAATCGGTACGCTTTGTTTGTGTGCCGAAAACAAAATACCATAGCTCGCACGATGAGTTTCTCTAAGATTTACCACAAATACCACCCGTACTGATTTTGGTAGGTCGTGATCAGCGATTAAAAAATCACAGCGCAGATGGATGTCTCCGTTTTCGTCTTCATAAAATCTGGCAGATTCCTCCAAATCGTCTTCGCCCAGATTCTCTGGAATAAAAACTCCAAAATATTCCCGTACCCATTGTAATTCTTGCGGATTAGCGTCTTCTAGGTCAACCCAGATGGGTTGAAAGTTGGCCAACTCTTCCATTTGATTGATTTCTTCTTGAAACAGTCTGCCGTTGACTAGGGAAAAAATGTTTA
>JASGCH010000256.1 GCA_030054245.1 Gammaproteobacteria bacterium
AATGTCATGACTGGATAAATGATTAAACGCTTTTTTACAAAAAATAATTTGCCCTTCTTGCGGTACATACACCCCGTTGATGCAGTTTAGCATAGAAGTCTTTCCTGCTCCATTGGGACCTATGATGGAACGGATTTCGTGCTCTTTTACATTAAAAGAGATATTCGTGAGTGCTTTGATCCCACCAAAGCTCAGGCTAATATTGCTGACTTCTAGTATGGTGTCTCCAAGTGTTCTAGTATTCATAGTCACCCTTAAAATCTTTGAGCATTGGCCAATTTAAGGGTCGCACTGATGCTTCCCGAGCGTCCATCTTCAAATTTAACAGCTGTTTCGATGAACTGCTCTTGGATATCTTCTGAATACAGAGCATCGACCAATACTTTGTATTTTTCAGCGATAAATCCCCTTTTAACTTTATTCGTACGCGTAATTTCTCCATCATCGGCATCCAACTCTTTGTGTAACACCAAAAAACGGCTGATTTGACTGCCCGCCAACATGGGATCTTGGGCCAAATCTCGATTGACTGATTCAACACACTCCTGCATAAGAACATAAACTTCTGATTTTTGAGCCAGGTCTGTGTATCCTGCATAAGGTAAATTTCTTCTTTCTGCCCAGTTACCGACAGCCAGCATGTCTATATTCAACAGAGCGCAAACATATTCTCGACTGTCTCCAAACGCTACCGCTTCTTTGATAAATGGAAAAAATTTTAATTTATTTTCTACATACTTAGGCGCGAACATAGCTTGATCATAATGACCACCAGAAATTTTACCAACATCCTTTATTCTATCAATAATCTTCAAATGCCCCTGATGATCGATAAAGCCGGCGTCGTTGGAATGATACCAACCCTCAGCGTCTAATACTTCGCGCGTCGCACTTGGGTTTTGAAAATATTCGCGCAACAATCCAGCTGACCGGATCAAAACCTCACCACTTGGACTCACTTGGATTTCTACACCGTCACATGGCACACCCACCGTATCAGATTTCACCTGATGATCGGGTTGCATGCACACAAAAACTGCGGTTTCAGTAGAGCCATAGAGTTGTTTCAAATTAACACCAATACTGCGAAAAAAAGTAAACAAGTCGGGACCAATGGCTTCTCCTGCAGTGTAAGCGACCCTTACCCGACTCAGTCCCAAATTATTACGCAAAGCACCGTAAACCAATATATCCCCCAATGCCAAACCCACTTTCTGCCATAAAGTAGTTGGCGTCGCAGAAACCATAGGATGGCACTTTTTTGCCAAATTCATAAAATAATGAAATACCCGATGTTTGATTGTACTAGCGTCTTCCATACGAATCATGACATTGGTCAACATATCTTCAAAGATACGAGGAGGAGCAAAAAAATAAGTGGGCCCAATTTCTTTACGATCATTGCTTACAGTAGAAGTGCTTTCTGGACAATTGATGGTATAGCCGCAGTACATCCACTGGGCATAGCTAAATATATTTTGGCCAATCCAAGCAGGTGGTAAATAAGCCAATACCTCTTCTTTTTCTGTGAGTTTATCAAAATTCGCACCAGCCCTTGCTCGATCTAGCAAACTCTGATGGGTGTGCACCACTCCCTTGGGATTACCCGTGGTACCGGAAGTAAAAAAGATGGCGGCGACATCTTCAGAAACATTGGGTTTGATCGTGTCTTCCAACCAAGCGACAGCTTCCTGTTGCGTCCAATTGAGTGGCGACAATAGTTGTTGTAAGTGCCTCAGCCCTTCTTGTTGATAATTTCTCAAGCCCAAAGGGTCGTCGTACAAGATATACTTAAGCAGTGGGCATTCAGATCGTATCTCTAACATTTTATCCACTTGTTCTTGATCTTCTACAATGCACAATGTGCATTGCGTGATTTGCAGTGGATAAATGTATTCAGTCGCCACGGCATCTTGGTACAAAGGAACTGGAATGGCTCGTAAAACCTGCGCGGCCAGCATACTCACATACATGGAATAACGGTTGGCACTGACCAAAATCACCTTATGTTCTTTAGCAACGCCAAGCTCTTTCAGTCTAAAAGCCAAACTAGCCACATCAAACGCCAATTTTTGCCAAGACCACATTTGCCATATCCCATACTTCTTCTCGCGAATGGCTACTCTTTTTTCGCTAGCCCTATGTAATAATAATTGTGGAAAAACCAAAGTCATCATATTAAACAGTTTGAAAAACCATTGCACAACCTCAGTCGAGCGGTCATCATTACAAGGCGGAGGTGCACCCCCAGTAAAATGTACGGAGTATTCTTCTAAG
>JASGCH010000257.1 GCA_030054245.1 Gammaproteobacteria bacterium
TTTTTACCAACGATATGCGTAAAACTTTCAACTGCCTCAGCTTTGTACTCGGAGAGTATCAGGTTGATGAACTCCTGTTCTTTTTGTTCAGCTGGTTGGGCTTGTTCTTCTGCCCGTAAATCACCGTTGGTGCGTAGAAAATTAGCTCGCTCGTATTTTCCCAGATTCAAAATCTCAAAGGCGCGGAAGTTTTTACCAGCTTTTTTCAATTCTCGTTGTACCCCTATTATTCTTTTTCTGGTGGTGTGAATGCCGAACCGACCCCAATCAGCTCCTATCCATTTGCGACCAAGTTTTTCTGCCACCGCCAAAGTCGTGCCTGAGCCACAAAAAAAATCGGCAACAAGGTCGCCTTGCTTGGATGAGGCTTTGATGATCCGCTCTAGTAGGGCTTCGGGTTTTTGGGTCGGGTAATTGATCCTTTCAGTCTTATCTCTTTGAGAAATAATTCCCATATTCCAAACATCGTCGGCGTTTTTTAATTCATCGTTATAATATCGATAGACCTTGCCGCCCGCACGCACTTCTTGGTAGCGCCGCCCTTCTTCATTGGTCTTAAAATAGCCAGCAAAAGTGCCTTCGTTGGTATTCCTTTCATCTCCAGCCTCTTTTCCGTTGTACATATATTTTTTATTAGATTTTACATACCAAAATAGGGTGTCGTGTTTTCTATTAAACCAAGTGCGTGCTCTACCGCCACCGTTGGCATAATACCAAATAATTTCATTTCTAAAGTTATCAGCGCCAAATATTTCATCAAGCACCAGCCTAAGGTAGGAGCTAACACGGTAATCACAGTGCACATAAATACTGCCATCTTCTGCCAGTAAGTCGTGCATAAGTTTGAGGCGTTCGTAAATCATGGCAATAAAACTATCTGCGCCCTTGCCCCAAGTATCACGGTAGGCTATTTTCTCGATGACACTAGGTTTTTTCTCGAATTTTTCTTCACCAATTTCTATATCCATGCAAAAATCTGCCCCCACATCAAAAGGCGGGTCGATATAAATGAGTTTTAGACCACCTTGAGCCTCTAGGTCTTTTCTTATAGGACCATTTTTGAGAGAAGACAGAATCAGTTTGTTATCCCCCCAAATCAGTTTATTCGTCCAGCTAGCAATCTGTTTGCCCGAAGTATCCAATAATCGGTAAGCGTCACTTAGCTTCGTAGTGTCCCTAGGCTCGTCGATATGTTCTAGGCGCTGAAATGGTAATGCGACTTGGCTGACTTCGTCGGTTTTGCCACGCCACACCAACTCCACCTCTCTATTCTGCTTAAAAAGCAGGAATCGGTATTTTTCAGGCAAGGGTTGATTGGCTTCTAAACACCTAATGAGGTCGCGTTTTTCATTTTCAGTCAGCAAGAGTTTAGATGGGCTCATTTTAAACGGCGTACTAGGTAATGGTTTATCATTCATCCAGCTTATCATCAAAAAAAGAGCGTGGCACCGACTGTGGCACCTACAGCTTTTCTGTGCAACCGTATTACAGTCTTTGCTGTAAAATCCTCTCAAAATGTTCAGGGTTATGGGCTTTTAATAAGCTCGCCTCTCGGGGGTAGTGTTGGTCCCATAAACGCGACAACCAAAATCGCAGAGCGGCAAGTCGCAACGCAAAGGGCAACATTTTGCGTTCACCCACAGTCAACAAGCGCATTTCGGCGTATCCTTGTAGAAGAGCATCGTGCAAAAGAGGGCTTATTTGCCCCGTGCTTGGGTCCACCGTCCAATCGTTGATAGCAATGGCTACATCTAAAATAAAGGCGTCGGTACAAGCAAAATAAAAGTCAAATACTCCCGTGAGTACATCACCTTGAAATAACACATTGTCACGAAAAAGGTCAGCGTGAATGGCACCCCGGGGCAACTCCCGATAATCTTGGGTATCGAGTTGTTGTCTTTGATAGCTTAATTCTTTCTGCAAAAATGCTTGCGTCGAGGTGGTTAAATACGGGCAAACCAAGGGTACCACTTGTTCATACCAAGAAAACCCACGCAGATTGGCTTGGCGCATTTGAAAATTGACTGAAGCGTTGTGTAAGCAGGCGAGCAATTTACCCACTTCAAAGCAGTGTACAGCGTTGGGCTCTAGTTGGCTTTTGCCGTATAAGCGTTCCACACACACCAGAGGTTTGCCATGCAATTGAAACAAACACTGGCCATAAGCCGCTTTTAGCGGTTTGGGTGCAGGTAGGTAGGCATTCTTGGCCAAATAATCCATCAATAGGACATAAAAAGGCATTTCCCGGTATGCCAAGCGTTCAAAGAGGGT
>JASGCH010000258.1 GCA_030054245.1 Gammaproteobacteria bacterium
TTGACTTACAATGTAACTTTTATTGCTATCAATGGTTTAATTGGTTTAAAGTTAGCACCGTGAGCATGGATGGCAACTTTACCGGTCATGGCTTATGTGGTTGGAGGCGCGCTCATGGCTGTATGGGTGGGCAAAATACACTTTCAATTAGGGCGAAAAATGTCTTTTCAGATCGGTCTGTTGGTGGCCTGTTTAAGTGCTTTATTGGCTGGTTACGCCGTCTCCAACGACAACTATTGGCTTTTAGTGATCAGCACTCTGATGGCTGGTTATTATAGCGCCAATGGTCAGTTGTACCGGTTTGCGGCGGCTGAACTTGTCGATGCCAAGCAACAAGAACAAGCCGTTTCTTGGGTGCTTGCTGGGGGGCTGTTAGGTGGCATCTTAGGTCCCAATATAGCTTCCTTTACCCAGGATTGGACGCAAACCCCTTTCGTTGCGGCGTATTTAAGCCTCTCTATTTTGTCCATTTTAGCCATGCTCCTGATGTCTTTTGTAAAGTTTAAGACCTCTACGGTAGAGGAACATAAAATTCAAGACAACTCATTGGTCCCTTTAAATTTAGCTTATTTTTTAAGTCAGCCTATTTTCTTAGTTTCAACATTAACCGCGGCCTTAAGTTATGGCATCATGAATTTATTGATGTCAGCGACTCCCATTGCCATGCAAACCCACGGGTTTATGTTTAGCGATGCGGCTTTCGTCTTAGAATGGCATATTATTGGAATGTTTGCCCCCGGCTTTTTTACCGGTAAATTGCTCAAAAAATTTGGCCAAGGAAAAATTATGTTCATTGGATTGCTGTTAAATTTTGCCTGTGTCTCCATTGCTATCATGGGTGTCAACCTGCACCACTTCTTACTGTCTTCATTTTTACTTGGTATCGGTTGGAATTTTTTGTTTACGGGTAGCACGGTCATGTCGATTGGTGTCTGGCCAAGTTCCGAGAAAAACCGTGCCCAATCTTATAACAATTTTTTTGTTTTGCTCACTTTATCCCTTACCTCTTTTGCTTCTGGGGTTCTGGTTACCTCTGGAGGATGGCATTGGATCAATTTAGGTTCATTCGTACCATTGCTCTTAGTTTCTGGTACTTTATATTGGTATTACTTTCTTCGCGCCAATCATAAATAAAAGACTGTTACACCATCGGCTGGTGCCGCGGCTACACTGCCAAATGACTGGGTTATGTAGGTACTTAAGTTCGTTGCGCTATCCATTGCGCTTCCGCTCCCAGTTTCGCATATACTCAATATGCGAGACTGGGAGCGCCCACCATGATCATCTTCGGAAATGAAGCTGGTTGCGTGCTACGAAGCCTTGTACTTTGACAGCTCACCGAGCGGCACCAGCCGATGGAGCAACAGTTTTATACTCAATATGCGAGGCGCAAAATGCGTTATGACAGCTCACCGATCGGCGTAACCGATGGAGCAACAGTTTTTTTGTAATGATGACAGCTCGCCACCCCAAGGTTGGCCAATGGTCTTTTCTTAAAATTCCTCTTGATCCAAACCTCCATCCAGCGAAATTCCATCGCTGTCAAATAACCCAACACCGCCTCCCATTTCAGCTTTATTCTTCATGAGCTGACGATAAGCATAACCAGTTCCAGCGGGAATCAACCTACCCACTATCACATTTTCCTTTAATCCTCTGAGCCTATCTTCGCGCCCCATCACAGAAGCACTGGTTAGCACCCGGGTCGTTTCTTGGAAAGAAGCGGCGCTAATAAAGCTATCCGTTGATAGTGAAGTGCGTGTAATGCCTTGCAATAAATTGTCGTACAAAACGGGCATCTTACCTTCTTTTTCCAAGCGTATATTAGCTTCTAAAATTTCAGATCTTTCAGCTTGCTCCCCTTTATAGTAGGAAGAGTCTCCAGGTGATACCACATTCACTCGACGCAACATTTGGCGCACAATAACCTCTATATGTTTATCATTGATTTTAACGCCTTGCAAACGATAAACTTCCTGTACTTCGTTGATAATATGTCTAGCCAATTCTTCTATACCTAAGAGTCTAAGTATGTCTTGCGGATCTTTAGGTCCATCGACTATCACTTCGCCTTGGGTCACTCGCTGACCTTCATGTACGGATATATTCCTTTCTTTAGTCACCATTTCTTCGTGGATAATATCACCATGGTCGTTCGAAATTTGCAAACGAATCTTACCTTTGGTTTCCTTACCAAAAGAGATATTACCAGAATTCTCAGCCAATACCCCTTTATCCTTAGGTACCCTAGCCTCAAAAAGCTCTG
>JASGCH010000259.1 GCA_030054245.1 Gammaproteobacteria bacterium
GGTGCCAGTAAAGGTTTGGGATTTGCGTGTGCCAAGGCCTTAGCAGGCCACGGTGTCCATGTAATTCTAGTTGCTAGGACGCTACACCATTTAGATCAGGCAGTTGAGGATATTAATGAGCATAATGCTCTGAATCAATTAACCAACCAAGTGATAGGTATTGCACAAGATGTAACCAGTGAAGAGGGTAGAGAAGCGATTTGGCAACAAATTTTATCTTTGGGTCAAAGCATAGATATTCTGGTGACGAATGCTGGTGGACCACCGCCAGGTGACTTTCTGGATTGGAGTCTTGAGGATTGGCAGAAAGCTTTGTTGGCCAATATGTTAACACCTATTGAGTGGATGAAAAAAATGCTACCGGTGATGACCCAACAAGGGTTTGGCCGGGTTGTGAATATTACTTCGAGTGCGGTTAAATCACCTATTGATGTATTGGGTTTGTCTAATGGTGCGAGAAGTGGTCTAACCGGTTTCGTTGCCGGGTTAGCTAGGCAGTCAAAATATGCCAGTAACAATGTTACCATCAATAATTTATTGCCTGGAGCTTTTGCCACCGATAGATTAAAGAATATGTTGGCGCATCAAGCTCAGACACACCATAAATCCGCTGAAGAAATGATGCTTATGCGTACTCAACAAATTCCAGCGCGTAGGTTGGGCAATCCGGATGAATTTGGTGCGACTTGTGCTTTTTTATGTAGCCAGCACGCATCGTATATTACCGGACAGAATATTCTTATCGATGGTGGGGCTTATACGGGAACTTTATAAAATGGAATGGTACGGATTCTATAATTGGTTGATTTTGGCTGGAATTTTGGTTTTAGCTGAACTTTTTACTTTAGGGATTTATTTTCTAGTACTTTCTTTGGGTGCCTTAGCCGCCAGTTTGATGAGTTTTTTAGAATTGAGTCTGAGTTGGCAAATTTGGGTCGCTGTGATGGTCACTTGCTTTGGATTGGCGATGACTTATTTTTGGCACACTAAGCGAAAGAAAGAAGGTTCTTTTAACCTAGAATTGGGTGGTTTGGTTGAGGTAACGCATTGGCAGGTGGATGGAACTGCCAGAGTTAAATTTAGAGGGTCTTGGTGGAGTGCCAAAATGGCGACTAACCAAACACCTACTCTAGGATCTCATACCATCGTAGGTCTGGAGCGTAATTTTCTTATATTGCAGAAGCGTTAAATGTATGAATTATATTTTTTTATTGGTTTTATTGGCGATCGCTATCGTTTTTATTGTCAAATCGATGGTGGTCGTCCCACAACAATCCGTCTGGGTAATAGAACGCTTGGGTAAATTTCATGGAAGTTTGGTGGCCGGTTTAAATTTCTTGGTGCCATTTATAGATAGAGTCGTGCAAAGACACGATTTGCGCGAGATTACTAGGGATGTCCCTAAGCAAATTTGTATTACGCGCGACAATACCCAATTAGAAGTAGATGGCATTCTTTATTTTCAGGTGACTGACCCTAAGTTAGCCACTTACGGGGCATCAGATTATATTTTGGCTATTACTCAGTTGGCGCAAACCAGTTTACGGAGTGTCATTGGTAAAATGGAATTGGACAAAACTTTTGAAGAGCGCAGTCTGATTAATTCTGCGGTCATAAGCGCTATCGACGAGGCCGCTTTAAATTGGGGTGTTAAAGTTTTACGCTATGAAATTAAGGATTTAACACCGCCTGAAGGAATTCTTCGTGCCATGCAAACACAAATTACCGCAGAGCGCGAAAAAAGGGCACTGATTGCCTCTTCTGAAGGACGCAGACAAGAACAAATCAATATTGCTAGCGGTGAAAGAGAAGCTAGTATTGCTAAATCTGAAGGCGATAAGCAGGCCGCCATTAATCATGCTATGGGGCAAGCCATTGCCATTACCGAAGTAGCGAAAGCTACGGCACAAGCCATAGGAAATATCGCGTTAGCCATTCAACAACCCGGAGGCGATATTGCGGTGCAACTCAAAGTTGCAGAGCAAGCTATTGAAGCTTACGCAAAAGTAACCCAAGGGGCATCATCTACTTTAATTATTCCAAGCAATATGGTGGAGGTGGCAACTTTGATTAAATCGGCCATGCACTTGATAAAACAAAACCAACCCTAGGTAGGATAATGCCTTCAGTTTGAGGTAGAGACTTTGGCACCGACGGCTGGTGCCGCTGGTTACACGACCAAATTACTGCGTTATGTATGTGCCCCAGTTCGTTGCGCTATCCATTGCGCTTCCGCTCCCAGTCTCGCATATACTCAA
>JASGCH010000260.1 GCA_030054245.1 Gammaproteobacteria bacterium
GGTTAATGGTGATGCCATCGCTTTTAGACCACCCAGTGTCGCTGACCAAACTGACTCCAAACCTCCCAACTCCTGCTCCCGTACTATTTCCCAAAGACATAGAAGCTAAAGCCAAAGCTCCTAAAACGGGTGTTGCCGAAAAATTGAGAAATGGGAATTGTTGATCGTTTTCCAGAAGCTTGGCAATAGGAGAAGAAGTATTTCCTTGAGCTACCAAAAATGAAAATGGAATATCTATAAAATCATTGGCTTGGATGTCTGAGGATACATCATTGAGTACCCCAAAATAACGCAAATTTCCTAGATCCAGCAAAAAATCTGCAAATAACGGCACATTCGTTAAGTCCAAAGATTGGGATTCGGTTGCGGATTCGGTGTCTGCCTTGGCGGTATCTGATGGTGCAAACCACCTCTGCAATAACGAAAAATCGGCAGATAATTGGTCGCTAGCCACCCCTTCATCGTGTTCATCAGAAACCACCAGAGAATCTGCTAACCGTTCCTCTCCAGTTATCGATTCCTCTTTGGAAGATTCCTCAAAGACTCGAGGAATCTTGGGGGCTTGATAACCATCACCCAGCCATTTAACCAAACGACGCGCCCAGTCTGTTGGTAAAACCAAAGCTCCAGAATACCCGGTCAGACGCTCCGGTTTGACTAAAGGTGCAGGTGCTTGACTCGTGTTTTTATCATCGATGCTCATAAAATATAACCCATACAAGAAACATACAACCCCGTGCTAACTACTCAAAAGAATATGTAACCCGATTTCGCTTTGGGTACAACGACCTTTTACATTTTGTTGACATAGTTCTCCTCAGCTTTCATTATAACATAGGCCACATGAGTAAACAACTACCCCACCTAAGGAGGAGGCGAGTTACCTTACCTATTTGTTGGAGTTTTTGGACCCCATCAACCCAGTTATAAGACCGCGGCACCACTTCCGGCGATCAAGGTGGTTACACCATGGGCTGTGCCGCCGGCTGAACTGCCAAACGACAAAGTTATGGGGACCACCCCAGATAAACAACATTGGAAATGAAGGTGGAGACGAACTCCAGCCTTGTTATTTGCTACCTCGGTGAAACCGAGGTCTAAAGGTCTCTTTAAGAGATTCATACCCTTTGCCTTTGAATCCCCTTATACCTTATAATAATTAAATCTATCCATTTTTCTTAAGGGAGTTATCATGCAAATAGAAGGTAAAGTAATCATTGTAACAGGTGGAGCTTCGGGTCTTGGAGAAGGAGTGGTTCGCCGTTTGGCAAGTTTAGGCGCCAAAGTAGTTATCGCCGATTTAAACATCAGTCGGGGGACGGCCCTAGCCAAAGAATTTCAGGCACAAGTTGTATTTGTCAACTGTAATGTAAGCGATGAACAGGATGCTAAAAATGTGGTCTTTGAAGCTCAAAAATTGGGCAAACTTTTTGGCTTGGTGAACTGTGCGGGTATTGCTATAGGAGAAAAAACCGTTGGTAAAACCGCCCCACATCCCTTAGATAGTTTTCAAAAAGTCATTCAGGTCAATTTGGTGGGCAGTTTTAATATGATTCGCCTAGCGTCCTTCGCCATGGCAGGCAATGATCCCGAACCTACGGGTGAACGAGGGTGTCTTATTTCAACCGCATCAGTGGCCGCTTACGAAGGACAAATAGGTCAAGTGGCTTATAGTGCTTCCAAAGGGGGTATTGTTGGCATGACTTTACCTATTGCACGCGATTTAGCGCGGCTGGGTATTAGAAATATGTCCATTGCCCCTGGTATTTTTGGTACCCCTATGCTTTTTGGTATGCCTGAAAATGTACAACAAGCCCTAGCCTCCAGCGTCCCATTCCCTTCTCGTTTAGGAACTCCAGAGGATTTTGCCAAACTCGTCCAACATATTTTGGAGAATGACATGCTCAATGGTGAAGTTATCCGTTTAGATGGCGCCATACGCTTAGCACCCAAATAAGTTCTGACCTTTGTACCCTTTGCTTCATCAAAGGTACAAAGGTTTTAAATGATTGCGTGATGCGATTCACTTCTAGTGAGCTTCTAACCCCCTTTACACAACCTCAAGTAACCCATCTAAATCTATTTTTAATTACATTTTTTATTATAAAAAATAAAATATTTATCTATTGAAAGGTATAATGACAATAGCTTACCCTAAGCTAGGTAAGCTATTAAAGGACGGTTGCACCACCGACTGCACTACCCAATTACTGCGTTATGCGGTACTCACCAGCGAATGATCACCCCAGTAAATTCC
>JASGCH010000261.1 GCA_030054245.1 Gammaproteobacteria bacterium
CTAGGGCTTGCGTTCCAGAAAGTAAAGCCGAGCCAGACTGCCCCGATTTTGAAGCCAATACCCCCGCCAATAAGACCGCCGCTAAAGACGATAGGTTGGTCCGTTTTTGCTGTGTATTCCATTGATCTAAGTGTCTTAAACCAATGTGTGCCAATTCGTGAGCGATAACCGATGCCAGCTCGTCAGTATTTTGGGTGGCAACGACGAGCCCTAGGTTGACTAGAATGTGCCCACCAGGCAGAGCCATGGCGTTGATGGTTTTATCATGCCATACAAACAGTTCACCGGTTTGAAAATCAGTGGCTTGGGTTAGGGTATTTAATAGGTTTACAAGATACGCGCGTATAAAAAAATCTTCAACTTTAGCGGGTTGCTTGTGCAGAGTGGCTAGAATGAGCTTAGATTGTATGATGTCTTCTGTGGATGCCCAAGCTATTTCTCGATCATTCTGAGATACGGGTTGTCCAAAGCAAGGTAGGTAAACTAAGCTGATGAACACCAAGAGTTTATGGAGAAATTTTGTGATCATATCTGGTGTGGTTTTCAGTAGTTAGCGCTCAGATCCAAGCCCCCGTTGCGCCATCGGCTGGTGCTGTGGTTGCCAAATTACCGCCAAATTACCGCCAAATTACCGCGTTAGGTGCTTCACTCAAGATGAACGACACCGGACATGAAGCTGGAGGCGAACCCCAGCCTTTTAATTGGGTAGCTCGTCCGAGCTTGTGCCAAGATTTCGGTTCTCAGTTGGGCACATCAGCGAAATGGTTCATTCAGAGGTGAGCTGGATAAAGCAACCATTTGGCAGGTTGCTGTGCAATAGGGTATCAAAGGCCTTGGTCTTGTAAATTTCCATGGGGAATACCAGTATAATCTTGCTATTATATAAACTTTCCATGTTAAAAGGTGCCATTCAACTGAATGATCGTTATACAACTTCAAGATGGTTGCACCCTCAGCTTTCTTGATATTGTAAACGGTTGTGAACCGTCTTTCAAATGATCATTCGCTGATGAGTACCGCATAACGCAGTCACTTGACAACCGCGGCACCAGCCGATGGTGCAATAGTCTTTTATAGGGATAGTCCACACAACCCTTAAAGGGAGGGTATTCATCTGGTTTTTTTAAGTATTTGTATTACTTTTTTGAGGAGAATCAATTATGTCTAAAAATGATATCGTTATTGTGGGTTCTGCACGCACCCCTATGGGTAGTTTTCAAGGGAATTTTGCTACTGTACCAGCCGCCAATTTGGGGGGAGTGGCTATTTCCGCGGCTTTAAGTCGTAGTGGTCTATCAGGAGAGGTGGTTTGCGAAGTTTTAATGGGCAATTGTTTGCTTGCTGGACAGGGTCAGGCTCCGGCTAGACAGGCGGCTTTTTTGGGTGGTTTACCTGCTTCTGCGGGTGCGGTTACTTTGTCTAAAATGTGTGGTTCAGGTATGCGTGCCATTATGTTCGGCTACGATATGTTGGTGGCTGGTTCAGCTGAAGTCATCGTTGCTGGGGGGATGGAGAATATGAGTCGTGCCCCGTATTTGGTCAATCGCAATGGATTTCGTTTGGGGCACGATACGATTTACGATCACCTGATGCTCGATGGTTTGGAGGATGCTTACGAAAGAGGTCGTAGTATGGGAACCTTTGGAGAAGATTGTGCTAAAAAATATCAATTCACTAGACAAGAACAAGATGAATTTGCGAGCGCTAGTGTAACGCGAGCCAAAAATGCCATTGCTCATGGCTTGTTCAAAAAGGAAATTGTGCCAGTTGAATATAGCGTGAAAGGAAAATCCATCGTGTCAGATACTGACGAAGGTCCAGGTAAAATTGATGTCAACAAAATTCCATTACTCAAACCCGCGTTTGACAAAAATGGTACGATTACCGCCGCATCCAGTTCATCTATTAACGATGGTGCGGCCGCTGTTGTCATCATGCGTCGTTCAAAAGCTGAAGAATTGGGTTGTAAGCCTATAGCTAAAATCGTTGGGCACTCTGTGTTTGCACAACAACCCAATTGGTTTACAACCGCTCCAGTGGGTGCTACGCAAAAGCTATTGTCAAAAATAAATTGGCAGGTTGCAGATGTAGATTTGTGGGAAGTGAATGAAGCTTTTGCCGTAGTGCCAATGGCTTTTATGCGCGAATTGAATGTTACACATGCCCAACTCAATATCCATGGTGGTGCTTGTGCCTTAGGGCATCCTATTGGTGCCAGTGGAGCACGAATAGT
>JASGCH010000262.1 GCA_030054245.1 Gammaproteobacteria bacterium
TTCGATCCTCCGGACTCCAGCGGCGATGCCTCCTTCAGCAATAATTTTACATAACCCTATATCCCCAGTGTGCTGAACATGGGTACCACCGCACAATTCAGTACTATTGCCAATACGCAAAACACGCACCTTATCCCCATATTTTTCAGCAAAAAACATCATGGCTCCGGTTTGTTTGGCCTCTTCCAATGCCATAACTTCTACAATCGTAGCTTGATTTTTAAAAATCTCCTCGTTAACTAAATTTTCAATGCTTACCATTTGGGAATCTGTCAATGGAGTGCTACATGAAAAATCAAAACGCAGTCTATCTGCCGCTACCAAACTCCCCTTTTGTTGCACCTGACTGCCCAAAACCGTTCTCAAAGCGGCGTGCAATAAATGTGTGGCTGAGTGATTGCGCGCAGTGGCTTGCCTTTTTTCGACATCATACTCTGCCTCCACTTCATCACCGACTCTTAAACCACCCTGTTGCATATAACCTAAATGAAAAAATAGGTCAGGACGCAATTTTTGACAGTCCTCGACGATAAATTTACCATGACGAACATGGCAACCAATGACTCCTTGATCGGCGATTTGTCCACCGGATTCAGCGTAAAAAGGAGTTTTATCCAATATCACCCCTCCCCTTTCACCTTCTTCCAAACCATCCACCGGCTGACTATCTTTGTACAAAGCCAAAACGCGTGCCTGCGTTCGTTGCTCATGGTAGCCTACAAAAATACCCTCGTCACCTTGATAAGTAACGATTTGGGGGATTTTAAATTTACTGGCTTGGCGTGCCTGCTCTTTTTGTTTTTCCATAGCTCGATCAAAGCCATCGGTGTCCACGGGGATAGGTACTTCCTTGCAAATATCTTGCGTCAGATCTAAGGGAAACCCGTAGGTATCGTGCAATTTGAAGGCAATGTCACCAGGCAAAGAGGCCGCTGAGTTTTGGATAGCTTTGGTCAGTATATCCATGCCTACCTCTAAAGTGGCATAAAACTTTTCCTCTTCTGCCAGGAGGATTTGCTCGACTATGGTTTGTTTTTCTCGCAGTTGTGGATAAACATCGCCCATAAGATGCACAGTAGTTGCCACTAATTTGTAAAAAAAGGGAGATTTTTGGTTGAGTTTGTAACCGTGCCGAATTGCTCGGCGAATAATTCGGCGTAGCACATAGCCACGACCTTCGTTACTGGGAAGAACCCCCTCACTGATTAAAAATACCGAAGCTCTAATATGATCAGCGATGACTTTTAAAGAATTATGCCGGGTATCCCTTTGATGGGTAAAATGAGCGGCGGCTTCGATCAGTTGAACCAATAAATCGATTTCGTAATTGCTATGAACTCCTTGCAAGATTGCCGCTAATCGCTCTAACCCTAATCCCGTATCAACGCACGGGGCTGGTAAAGGATGAGTATGTCCACTAGCGTCCATATTAAACTGCATAAAAACATTATTCCACACTTCAATATAGCGGTCACCATCGGCATGGGCACTACCCGGAGGACCTCCAGCGATGTGCTCACCATGATCGTAAAATATTTCTGAGCAAGGACCGCAGGGACCGGTGTCAGCCATCATCCAAAAATTGTCTGACATATAGCGTTTGCCTTTGTTGTCACCAATACGAATGATTTTATCTGGAGGTAAGCCAATCTGGTTTTTCCACACCTCGTAGGACTCGTCGTCATCAATATACACCGTAGCCAAGAGTTTTTCTGGAGGTAAATGATAGACTTGGGTTAATAATTCCCAAGACCAAATCAACGCGTCTCTTTTAAAATAATCCCCAAAACTCCAATTGCCCAACATTTCAAAAAAAGTGTGGTGGCGGGCGGTATAACCTACATTTTCTAAATCGTTGTGTTTTCCACCCGCACGCAAACAGGGTTGCACGCTGACTGCTCTTTTATAGTTTGGTTTCTCCAATCCCAAAAATACATCTTTGAACTGCACCATACCTGAATTGGTAAACATCAGGGTCGGGTCATTGGCTGGAATCAATGAAGCCCCGGGGACTATGGTGTGCCCCCTTTGTACAAAAAAATCCAAAAATAATTGGCGAATCTTTTGTACTGAATATTGGGAAGTTAACATAAAAGTATCTAAGAAAAAACCTTTGCACCAACTCAGGCTGGTTAGGTTAGCATCATAACAAGCCAAAGCTCTCCTCCAGAAGACTGTTGCACAACCGGTTGCACTGTCAAATTACTGCGTTATGCAGTACTC
>JASGCH010000263.1 GCA_030054245.1 Gammaproteobacteria bacterium
CGATATTGACAAATTAGACGAACCTTGGGGTTTAGAATTAAAGGACACCCAATTATCTAATTTTATTGCCCAACAACCGGGCTATGCCAAAACTGACCTGAGCACGCTGACCCATCTTGTATTTTTGTCAGGGCACATTACGGATGCTCAGAGTAAATTTAATTTAACCAATTTGCTAACTCCTCAAGGTGACATAGTCCCAAGCGAATCAAAAAAATTAGAAAAACTGTTTACCAGCAAAGGATTATCTCAGGGAAGATCACAAAATCTAGTACTCAATTGGCAAAAAAGCCGTGGTCCCCCATCCAAAGAAAGTCCGCTATTACCCGTTTATCACACCAAACAACTCACTTGGTTGGGGTTATCACCTGCGGAGCTCACCCTCCTCTCCCCTTATTTGGTCATATTACCCGAACCCACACCATTAAATGTAAATACGGCGCTGGCAGAAGTGTTGTACGCCAGCCTAAGTAATTTAGCTTGGCCCCAAGCTTTAGCCCTGACTCAGCCTAACCGTATTCGCTCTTGGAAAAATCTAGGTGAAGTCGAAAAGGACTTAAACCTTGCCTCTGGCACCTTAGATGGCACTCAATTTTCTGTAAAATCCAATTTTTTTGAAATTAATGGGGCATTAAAATACCTCCAAAATACGCTTGGCATTGGTTTACTGGTACAAAGGCTAGGCAACAGCCAAGTGATTCCCATTGTTAGAACTAGGTACACCGATTAAACCCGGATGACGCAGTTGCCCCTTGCGGTTGCTTCATTGATCGTTTTTATCTGGTGTCATCTGGGTTTAATTTATTACAAATATAAGACCGTTGCACCATCGGCAAGACTGTTGCACCATCGACTGGTGCCGCTCGATGAGCTGTCAAAGTACAAGGCTTCCGCGATCGCCCCCAGCGGAATTTACTCAAATGATCGTGGTGGGTGCTCCCAGTCTCGCATATTGAGTATATGCGAGACTGGGAGCGGAAGCGCAATCGATAGCGCAACGAACTTAAGCGCCTACATAACGCAGTCATGTGGTAATGTAGTAGGTTGTGCAACAGTCTAATGCTTGGATTGTAATAACTCGATAGAACGAGTGATTTGGCTTAGAGCTAGATCTTTTAAAATCATATCTATATGCCCCATTTGCGGCAGAACAGTTACTGGACTCACTCCCTCTACTTGCGGAAATATCTCTAATAATTTGTCAGTAAAAAAGGCTTCATCATGGGCCCCAGCAATGACCGCATAAGGTGCTTTTAAGTGCTCAATAGTTATACGATAATCTTGCGATAATAATGGACGAAAATTGCTAGCAAGGGCATAAGAGTATTCGGGAGTTAAGAAGTTTTTGGCCGCAGGGTCTAGGGCAAAGCTCAATACGGGTAGGGAATTAAAGCGGGTAATACCCATTTCGTTTAACAAAGAAAGTGCTAGGGTGCGAGGGATACCCACATTGGCCCAACCACCACTATCCGGTCTTTGATTGGGAGCGCTATGGTGTACAAATGGGGCTAAAAACACATAACTTTGAAACAATTGACTATGCTCACCGCTAGCCATACGCAGGGCAAACCCACCACCGGCGGAAAATCCTAAAAGGGTGCTGGGTTGGCTCGGGCGAACCTGTTGAGTAAAGGCTAACATATCGTCTTCAAGTTGTCCAATATAGTCAATAGTACCCTTATGACCTGAGGCACCGTGCCCTCGTATATCTAAACTGTAGGTGGCATACCCGGCTTGGGCACAGGCTTTAGCCAATGGGTGCATACTAACGCTATTCGCTGACGACCCGTGCACCAAAATCACAGACCCCATGGATTTACTTGCCGAAGCAGGATAATACCTATAGCCTAGTTTGGTCTGGTCTTTTCCAAGATACATTTGGATCGGAGGGAGATCAGACATATTCAATGCCTTAAATGGATTATTGATACTGGCGATAGGTGGAGGGGGTTTGGGACCACCCAAAGTAATAGCCAAAATCAAGCCCAATATCCATGCCGCCAGAATACCTAATAAAATTTTAACGATCATAAAAAAAAATGGATTATGGAAATTTGAGATTATATCCTTTAAGACTGTTGCACCTTGGCCACTATTCTCGCATATACTCAATATGCAAAGCTGTTGCACCACCAGCTGGTGCAACAGTCGTACTATGATCACACCCAACCATGA
>JASGCH010000031.1 GCA_030054245.1 Gammaproteobacteria bacterium
ATCTATGCGGCCACTTAGGTATAGAAATGGACCTATTAGAAAATCAATTTTGGGCTACCAGCCGCACCTGCATAATATGTGCATCCCACGGTGCCCTATATGACCCCCAAACTGGAGCTTCTATGACCCCTATAGCTAAGAAACCTTTAATTAAAATAGACCTACTAGAAGAAAACCATAAGGTATTTTGGCAACCCACTTATCAAATAAAACCTTATGTTTGTCCCATTTGACATCAGACCCTTGCACCGCGAACTGTCATCATGAGACGGTGACACAACTGACTGCACTACCCAATGACTGCGTGAGACCTTTGCACCAGCCGTCGGCGCCAAGGTCCCCTCATGAGATGGTTGCAACAGTTTTTCTATTTAAACTGTAAACGGAGCTTTACTTCAAAAATTATTATGAACGGTCCAGTCAACGAATCACAGGAAGCGTCCGCCGTAAAGTTGCTTCAACGAATTTTAGATCAACAAATACAAGAAACAAAAGTTGCCCGCCGGTGGAAATACTTCTATAGATTCAGCTGGTTGATTTTTTCTATTGTGCTTGTGGCCATGACTTTCTTTGGTGGCTTTGGGAATCCCTCAGTAACCAGCTACTCCTCATCACACCTAGCCATGATAGAAATTTCTGGAGTCATAGCCGAAGATACCAAAGCCAATGCCAGAAATACTCTGGTAGCTCTCAAAAATGCCATGGAAAACCCCGCCAGCGTAGCTGTGGTCTTGGCTATCAATTCCCCGGGAGGCAGTCCAGTACAAGCCGGGATAATCTATGATGAAATCATGCGGCTGAAAAAAATCCACAACAAACCCATTTATTCGGTCGCGGGTGAGTCTTGCACTTCAGCCGCCTACTACATTGCCTCAGCCACGGACAAAATTTGGGTTAATAAAGCCAGTTTAATAGGAAGTATTGGAGTACTTATAGACAGTTTTGGTTTTAATGAATTGATGCAAAAAATGGGTATCCAAAGAAGATTATTAACCTCTGGGGAAAACAAGTCCATTTTAGATCCATTTAGTCCACTCACGGCTAAACACAAAGTATTGTTGGAAAATATGATAACAACGATTCATCAACAATTTATTCAATCTGTGAAAAGAGGGCGAGGTGATAAAATAAAAGGACATCCAGATTTGTTTAGTGGTTTGTTCTGGATAGGAGAGGAAGCTATTAAGTTAGGTATAGCTGATGAATTAGGTACGATAGACACCATTGCTAGAGAAGTTACCCACACAAAAGATATAATTAACTACACTCTTGAAGAAAATGTGGTTGACCGACTTAGTCGTAAATTTGCTAGTGTAGTGGGACAAAATCTAGCGGAAACATTACTTCAACACACGAAGTACAATATACTAAGTGCCCATTAACCAGACTGTTTATTCATATTCCTATTGCCCTATTAAGACTGTTGCACCATCGGCTGGTGCCGCTCGGTGAACTATCATAATTACAAGGCTTAAGCGCCCCACGCAACCAGCTTCATTTCTGAAGATGATCATTCGCTGGTGAGTACCGCATAACGCAGTAATTTGGCAGTGTAACCGCGGCACCAGCCGATGGTGCAACAGCCTTCTATTGAACATTTAACTCTATGAAGCCTATCGAGCCAGAAAATGATAATGACCATACCGGTCCCGTAAAAACTCCTAAACAGTTATTGTGGGTCGTTTTGGGAGCGTTTTTTATTCCGGTTGTTGCCATCATTGCTTTAACTTATTATGTAGCCAATGTGCATAGACCGAGCCCGGGATTCAATCCACATGAATTAGTGGAGAAATCCAATAAAATCATTGAAAAAGTAGGTAAAGTGGAAGTCATTGATGAAACCAAGCCACCTAAAGCAGGGAATGAGGTCTATCAAGCACAATGTATAACTTGCCATGAAAAAGGCACCTTAGGTGCACCCAAGTTCGGCGATAACCAAGCTTGGTCTGCTCGGATAAACAAGGGATACGACTCTTTACTCAACTCAGTTTACAACGGTAAAAATGCTATGGCCGCACAACGCGGCGGCGAGTTTACTGACCTAGAATTGGCAAAAGCTATGGTCTTTCTGGTAAATTCATCTGGTGGTAAATTTCCGGAACCCTCTCTTGCCAACAAAGAAAAAGAGTCCACAAAGCCCACAAGCGTGGCTCCTGTAAAAAACAGCAAATAACTCCGTAAAATTATTTATCCGCGGTCCTTCAGCTGGGCTTCAAATAGGGCACGAATTTGTCCAGGATTGGCTTTTCCAGAACTTGCTTTCATCGCCTTGCCAATCAGGGCATTCAAAGCTTTTTCTTTACCAGTCAAAAATTCCTGTACATTGTGTGGATTTTGCTGAATAATTTCTGCGACAATGGTTTCTAACTGAGATAAATCGTTGATTTGTAACAACCCCATCATCTGTACCCACTCTTCGACCCACACAGTAGCTTGGTGAATATCTGTAATCTGCAAATCTCTAGTCCAAGCATATTCAAGTAGTTTACGAATAGAATTGTGACTAATCGTTCGGTCTAAAACTTTGCGAAGAATAGCCGAAAATACGGCAACAGTCAGGTGGACTTCTCGATCTGAGATTTCTGGGTCTGACGCCGATTCTGCTGAGTTAATTAAGCGAAAAAGCTCTACCTTAATGATATTACTAATCATTTGGGCGTTCTCGGCGCCCAAAATATCAACCGATTCCTGAAAAAAATTGGCCAATTCTGGCGTCTGGGTTAACACCAAAGCATCCGTAATTTGGTATTTTGTACTAAAAAAATGCGCCACTTGTTGAGGCAATTCGGGTAAACTGGTTTTGACCATGGCCAGTAAATCATCATCAATTCTCAACACCGGTAAATCGGGGTCTGGGAAATACCGATAATCGGTGGCGTTCTCTTTGCTTCGCATGGCACGCGTGATACCCAAACTCACATCAAACAAAACGGTCGCTTGTTGAATACTTTGACCCTGCTCAATTTGCTCTACCTGCCACTTTTGTTCAAATTCAATGGCCTGTTTTATAAAGCGAAAACTGTTCAAGTTTTTTATTTCGCGGCGCGTTCCCAATAATTGCTGTCCCACTTTGCGTACAGATACATTCACATCGCAACGAAAACTGCCTTCTTGCATATTGCCATCGCAAATCCCTAGCCACCTGACGATTTTATGCAATTCTCGAGCATACTCAACCGCTTCATCCGCACTTCGCAAATCGGGATGCGTCACAATTTCTAATAATGGCGTCCCAGCACGGTTTAAATCAATCAAACTAACATCATTCAAAGAATCATGTATCGATTTACCAGCATCCTCTTCCAAATGTGCTCGAACCAAATGTACTTTTTTGGGATGGCCGTGGCAAAAAAATTCAATTTCTCCTCCCTGTAAAATGGGTAACTCGTATTGGCTAATCTGATACCCTTTGGGCAGATCTGGGTAAAAATAACTTTTACGAGCAAACACACTATAGGGAGCAATTTTGGCTTTTGTTGCCAAACCAAACCTCAAAGCTAATTCCACCGCCTTTTTATTCATCACGGGCAAAGCACCAGGTAACGCCATATCTACAGGGGCTACTTGGGAATTAGCAACAGCACCAAACCGTGTGGGTGCTCGACTAAAAATTTTCGTTAATGTTTTTAATTGGACATGTGTTTCAATGCCAATAACCACCTCATACCCATCCATATTCATTGATTAGAAAAATAATTTCAGACTAAGACTTACTCGGAGACAAGACGGTTATGAAGCTCGCTGGTCTTGTATATAAAAAACCGTTGCACCATCGGCTGGTGCAACATCTTCAAATTCTAGTTCTTAGGCATTATATGATCCAAAACCGCCTGTACCGATGAGCTTAAATTCAGCGTATAAAAATGTAATCCAGGCACCCCTTCTGCCACTAATCGAGTACACAAATTCGTCACTACTTCGATCCCAAACGCTCTAATTGCAGGAACATCCGAACCTAAGCTTTTTAATTTTTTGTCCAACCAGCGCGGAATCTCGGCACCACAAGTCTGTGCAAAACGCAACAAATCAGAGCTATTGTAAATCGGCATGATCCCCGGCACAATGGGAATGTGAATACCTTTTTTTTGCACTTCATCGCGCCAATACAGGAACCCATCGACATTGTAAAACAACTGAGTAATGACCCAATCAGCACCAGCCTCTACCTTTTCGACCAAAAATTGTATGTCTTGATCCCAAGATTGAGCCTGTGGATGAATTTCAGGATACCCAGCCACGGCGAGAACAAAGGCTCTCCCCCAACCCAGACGAATAAATTCAACCAACCGACTAGCGTATTGAAAGTCTTGTGCTGAGACCGATAACCCCCCATAACCACTTGGAATATCGCCGCGTAACACCACCAACCTGCGGATACGCATGTCGTACAGCTGTTGTAATAATTCCTGCATTTCCTCCTTGCTCATTCCTATGCCAGAAATATGAGCCGTAGCCTCAATCCCCTCTTGCATCATTTCTTGCAGGATGTCTATGGAGCCACGCCGAGTGGTTCCACCCGCTCCATAAGTAACAGAGCAATACTCCGGCTTGTATGGGTTTAATATGGCTCGCACTTGGCGTAACTTTTCTCGCCCAATCAGCGTTTTGGGCGGATAATATTCAAAACTTATTTTTAACTCATTCAAATGTAAAGCCATTTATCTAAAAAAGAAAGGATAATTATAATGACAAGGTTAAACAAAACTCCCAGCAGAATGGACAAAGTATTCATCCAAAGGTGCGCCATTTGACAGCGTAGGATGCTGTAAAACAAGAAGGCAACGGTTTTCCATTACAAGTTCGAGTTGGACAACGCCAACATGGCTGGCATCAATGGATTATTAACAATGCGTCTGAGTGCTAAACTCCCTATCACCCAAGCCAGCGTGGCACCTAAGACTACCCCCACCAACGCCAAAAATAACCAACTAGATTGTACTTCAATCTGAAAAAGCCAATGGGCTACCCCCCAAGCCAAGAGATACACCAAACTAGAGGCGATGAGTCCGGCTAAACTTCCCATCATCAACAATTCTGCATTTTGCAACCGAACCAAGCTTTTGGCATCAGCACCCAAAACCCGCATCAAAGTTACTTCTTTCAATTTAGCGTGACGCAACTGGTTGATACTGGAATATAAAATAAGTATTCCTAAACCAACCGCCAGAGCCAACACCGTCTCTAACACTTGGATAATTTTTAACAACATAGATTTAGCTTGTTCAAAAATGTCTTGTATATTGACCACCGACAAATTCGGCAAAGCCTCTACCAAGGCATAATCCAACGGCTTAGAGCCCGGCAGTAATCTAAAGGTTGACATCAGAGTGAACGGAACTTCCCCTAAAGAATCTACAGGGAACAGTACATAAAAATTAGCTTGCATGGTTAACCAATTGAGTTTTCGTAAAGAAGTTACTTTGCTCACCAACTGACTCCCTCCAATATCAAACTCCAGTTGGTCTCCTAATTGAAGACCTAAGGTCTCGGCCATTCCCTGCTCAATACTTACTTCATTCGGCAACTGAGGAGGTTGCCAAAATCCTTGCACAATTTTATTACCATCCGGTAAACTGGAGCTATATGACGCATTAAATTCGCGTTGCAATAAAAATTTTTGCCGATCGCTCTGATAATGGTCCATTTGTATGGGTTGGTTATTGATTTTTATCAACCTAGCCCTCACTATAGGAAAAATTTTCAGATCATCCGTAGGATATGACTGAACTACCGAAGTATATTTTTCCACTTGATCGGGTAAGATATTGACGACAAATCGATTAGGTGCGTCCACGGGAACAAACCCTTGCCAAGTGGGCAAGAAATCCAGCCTCACCACCATAAAAAACATAATTGAAAAGATACCCAAAGTGAGGGAAGCTATCTGCACCCCAGCCAAAACTGGGCGTGTAGCCACCCTTTTTAGTCCTTGCACCCACCATTCCTGCCGATTTTGAAACAACCGACTACCCAGCACCTTCTTGAGCATAAAAACCACCAACCAAGCCAATAAAACGATCATGAATATGAAAAATTGGATGATAAGTACCCACCACCAATCCTTGGCTACCCAATACATGCCAAAAAGGCTTAGACTGCCCCAGAAAACCATAGCCTGCCAAACTTTGGCAAAACGGTTTGCTTCTTTGCGAAAAATGTCCATGGTTGGTAAATTACTCAATTGGTATAGAGGGTAAGCTATCACAATGAATAATATTAAAGAAGCGTATAGGAAGCCATACAGCCAAGGTGTGAAACTCAACACCCATTCGGTAAAAGGAATAATACCCGCCAACCACTTCAATGCTACTGCATAAATGGTGAATCCCAAAACTCCCCCTAAAACGCTAGTTACCAAAACCATTGACAATAAAAAAGCACCGTAAGTTAGCAACATATTTTTTTGAGTTTGTCCCAAAGTTTTTCGGATAGCTACTTCATTCAAACGGCCTAATCCATACCCTCTGGCGGCTATCCCTATAGCCAATGCCCCTAAAAAACTAATAAATATACCGATTAATCGAATACTGTCCAAAGCTATGGCTAAATTTTGCTTAGTACCCTCGCGTCCACTGTCTAAAGTATCCAGTCGAATTTTTAGGCTTTCTTGGTCAATTTTCTGGCGCGCCCATCGAGAAAAATCGTCAACCCTTGAAGAACTCCCCTTCACAGCTAAACGCCAAGTTATACGACTGGTTGATTGAACCAACTGGGTAGCCTCTAGGTCTTGAAAATTAAGCAGAACCCTTGGGGCAAACCCTGCAAAAGAAAAACCTTTATCCGGCTCAAACTCAATCAAACCAGAAATTTTGAACTCCCGAGCCCCAACATATAAAGAATCACCTACCTTAGTTTGTAAACTGTCTAACAACACTTCATCAACCCAAACCGTACCCATAGAAGGTAAGGTATTGGTTTCTCGAGCGCTACTGGTAGGTTCATCCTTAACCCGCAAATGCCCATACAACGGGTAATGGGTATCCACGGCTTTGAGATGCACGAGTCGCGTATTTTCTAGAGGAGTTCGGACAATGGTCGGAAACAAAGCTGACATCGTTGACCTGAGCTCGGATTTTTCGGCCTGTTGTCGCCAGTCAGTAGAAAGCGAAGATTGACTAACCAGTACTACATCGCCACCTAGCCAAGCTTTAGCCTGAGAAAATACATTCCTTTCAAAATGGCCCAGCAAGAAATTCATAGCATTCAAAGCGATCACACCCAATAACAAGCCCCAAAACAAAAACCAAACCCCTGGTGCCCGCCATTCTCGCCAAAGAGAACGAAATACCAGAGACCAATGCAGTGGTTGATAGTTAAACTTCATGGCAGGGTGTAGAAATAAGAGACTTTTGCACCGCGACGGCTGACGGCTACGCCGCTCGTGCAACAGTCTTGAAATAGAAATAAAAGAGACCTTTGTGCTACAGTCTTGCTAGCCTTCTTGGTCACCTCAGTGAACTGTCAAAGTACCAGGCTAGAATAAGATCGCGGCCACCGGCATCGACGAAGATTTTATCTGGAGTGAACCGGGTAACTTTGTCGTTTGACCGTATTAGACCTGCCCGCCGCAAGCAAGTCAGCGGCAAATCCGAGATGTAACCAGCTCAACCCTATTGTACAACCTCAGCGAGTTTTCATCATTACCATGCCTCGGTGCGTTGCACAACCAGCTCAATGGGCAAAAGTCTAAACAAGCTGGTGGGCGAGTGAATGCGCAATGGATGGCGCAAAGAACTGAGTAACCTAAGTAAAACACTCATTTGGCAAATTCCTTTGAATGCACCCCATCCATATCCATAAATGGGTATATACTACTAATCCCATCGAGGATTTTTACCAGCAAGTTCGAAAACTTACCCAAACCAAGGGGACCTTTCGCTTCAGAAAATCCTTGTAAAAACCGTTGCATCATCGGCTGGTGCCGCTCGGTGAGCTGTTATAATTGCAAGGCTGGAGTGGTCGCCTCCAGCGGGATTTACTGGGATGATCATTCGGGGTGATCACCGCCTAACTTATCCATTGGCAGTACAGCCAGCGGCGTAGCCGATGGTGCAAAGGTCTGTATTATTTAATCATCAAATCATGTCTAACGCAAAAACAAACTTCGGGTTCAATTAAACACTCATCGGCGATCTCGTAACTTGGATGACTGGCTCCGGCCACCGATGTTATGGCGTGGTACTTTCTGACAGTAACGGTCGCGTAGTGATTCAATTCACCGATGCAAGTGGTCAAGCAGAGCCAAGCTGGGGCAAGGTCAACCGGACTTCTGGTAACCTTACCGTATTAACTCAAGATCTCGTAGCCACTCAAGCTGAAGAGAGGCGCATCGCCGGGGAGTTTTATCGCGCCGGCGAGGTTCAGGCACGGGCTTTTGCCGCGGATGTTAAGAGCCAAGATTCAGGATTCTACGATACTGATACCCAGTTTGACCGTGCTACCTTGCACATCACCGCACACTTGCTCGCACACCCAGATGGCTGTACAGCTGTTGTGACGGCGTACGGCATCGAGGTCACCGAAGGCGGTGTTAAGACAAGCATCAAGAGCGTTGGCGAATTCAACACCTACACGATTGAGCACAATAACGCAACCGGCTTTGCCGTCAACACGGCTGAATTGGATCGTCTGGGCTTTAAGCAATCGTCTGAAACCTTTGACAAAAGTGGGCACCTCACTAGCCGCTTGTACACCTTTGATGGCGAAAATGGTCAAGTTGCAGCTACAGTGACTATGCAATTGGATGTTGATGGTAGGTTCGAAATCTCTGGCATGTCTGCCCCTATCCCACCTGACAGCGGTCCCGTAATCGGCCCTGGGCAGCGCATTGAGCTCATTGTTGAGAAAGGCGTAGCTAACATTGAAGGCTTCCGAAACTCTGTGGTCGCAGAGTTCGGTATCGGTCTAGGTAACTATACATCATGGTCTGCAATCCAAGCCATGTTGGTTGATAAGTTGGGCTTTGTGCATGATGAGGCTAGCAACACCTACTATGCAGTAGATGTTGATGAGCAAGGTGTGGTCATCGACATCAGCGATGACTTGCAGACTGCAATGGTTGAATCATGGATCAGCATCGAAGGCCAATATTTCAACGGCGTATATTCAATCTCTCAATTGGGCACTAAACTCGGGATGCTCGCTGATGTGGGTGATTATGGCTACGATCCCAAAACCAACGGGCCCACATACCAAGTGATCGATGTGGCACCTATGATGGCTACTATGTTTAGTTCAACAATCATCGGGTAAGCTAGCAGCCACCTCGATGGTGTCTTGCTTGAAGAGGGCGCATTCGTCAAAAGACTGTTGCACCATCGGCTACGCCGCTCGGTGATCTGTTATAATTAGAGACCTTTGCACCGACGGCGTAGCCGATGGTGCAACAGTCTTTTAAACAACAAGAAATCCAGCCATGCCAATCACACCGTTTCACTTCGGGCCGGGGGCTCTGATCCATACCTTGGCTCCAAAGAAGGTTAGCTTTCTGGCGTTCTGCGCAGCCAATGTCGTGATCGACATCGAAAGCTTGAGCAACCTGTTGCTGGGCAATTGGCCAATTCACACATTTCTACACACCTATATAGGTGCGTCGGTTGCAACAGTCCTCACGGTCGGGGGTTGGCTCCTTGCGCGTCATGTAGCGCGTACTTATCGACTGCCAAACCCAGCTCAGTGGCAGTCATTGACGGTTGTGCCAACTACGATCGGTTCCGCACTGGGTGCTTACTCCCATGTGCTCATCGACAGCGTCATGCACTCCGACGCAGTGCCGCTGGCGCCCTTCATTGCGCACAATGCAATGCATGGCTACATTTCTATCGAAGCACTCCACCTTGTTTGCGTTGCATCGGGCGGCCTCGGGCTTATTGTTCTTGGTCTGCGCAGGTGGCGCCGTGGCAACATTGCTGACTAAAGACCGTTGCACAACCGGTTACACTGCCAAATTACTGCGTTATGTATGTTCGG
>JASGCH010000032.1 GCA_030054245.1 Gammaproteobacteria bacterium
GCCAATCGTCGAGCTACTCAAATTGGTTTAGATCAACTGTATCCTAACGAACAGAATCCATTCCCTTGGATGAGTGAAATGATAGATTTAAAAAAGGAACGAAATTTCTTTGAAACCCGGGTCATCGATTACCAAACTGGAGGAGCTTTATCGTGGGATTAAGGTGGTTTGAGTATAAGTTTGCTAGGTTCTGGTAAGGGTAGTTTCTGTTGATCCCTGCTTCAGGGAGTTTTACCATTAGTAGGCATTTTCCTAAATTGTTTTTATACGAGCGACATCATGGCGAAAACTAAAATAGGTGCAACTATTTCAGAAGAAATGGGTACAAATTCTCCTGACTTGCGAAGGTTGCCAGGTGAGCCAGTAACCGTTAAAGCTAGGTATAAGGGGGTATCTAAGAAGATCGAAGATCATTTTTTGCCTACAAAACCAAGCAGAGTGTTGACAGATCAAACAAGCTTCCCATCCCAAAGTAGAAGTGCTAGCAAGCAAGCAAAATCTGTAGAAAATTCCGTAGAGTTGGTTGTTAAAACTAAGAGTGCGAAAGTAAATCAGAGGTCTAATGTAGTAGATTTACCTGACGATTTGGTAAAGCTAGAAGATAAACCCTTGACGCATAAAGAAGTTAAATCTAGTGTGGGAGGTAAAAAACCTACGAGCGATGCGACTAAAAATGGCCGTAGTAGCCCATTGGCACTCTCTAACTCACCAGAAGATAAGATCAAGGATCAGTCAGATATTGAGCCGGCTGGATCTAAAAGCCGATTAAAATCGGAGGTATTAAAGCCGGCGGAGGTATTGGTGGGGCTATCTAAACCACAAGAGAGCCAAGTTAATACCAAAGAATTAACCAGTACCGTACGCAAGCGACGGACTAATAGGGTACTCACCTCTTTGAACAGTCCCTTTGCATCAAACTATGACCAGGGTGGATCACGCAATTCATCACTGAAAGACAAGCCAGATACTCCGTTTTTGAGGTCGCATATAAGCCCCAACGGAAAGTGGTTCTCAACTTTACCGGTACAGGATAAAAAGCTTAAGTAACGCTCAGAATAGAGACCTTTTAGAGACCTTTCCACCGACGGCTGGTGCCGCTCGACGAGCTATCAATGTATAAGGCTTCCGCGAACGCCCCCAGCTTCATTTCCGAATGGACAACCGTGGCGCCAGCTGATGGTGCCACGGTCTTTAAGATGCTTGGCTAGAAAGCACAGCCTTAGCCTTAAAGATCGGGTTAAGATTTTCTTTGATTAATCAAATAATCGACAATGTGCAAAGCTTTTTCGTTGGAACCCGCTAAAGAACCGTCTGTATAATATTTGCCGTTGATACCGATGGAGGGTGTTCCTTGAATGTTGTAGCTGCGTTGCAGATTCTTCGCTTGATTAGCTTTTGTCGTGGTTGAGAAAGATTCAAATGATTTTTCTAGCCCTGCTTTAGGGGCGCCTTGGCTGACCGCCCAAGCAATGATACTTTCCACCGATTCAAGGGTTTTTTTCTCTTTATGAATGGCTTCGAATAATTTTTGGTGTAAGTGATCTAATAAACCCAGTTCTTGAAAAACAAAGTAGGCCTTTTGTTGCCCATCCATTTTTTCATGGAAACTGGTTGGAGTTTTGCGGATGACCACAGGAGTTTGGTACTTTTTAGCCCAAGCATCGAACCTAGGCTCAAATGCAAAGCAGTGGGGACAACCATAGCGAAAAAAGTTAAGAACTAAAAAACCATTTTTAGAGCTTAGTTCTGTGGGCACTTGGGTGGATAAGGTTATAAATTCAATCCCCTCTTGGGGAATGTCTTTGATGGGCTGAGGGTCTTTGGCCAAAGCGGGTAATGAAACTCCTAGGTAGGCTTGGGTGGTCAGAGTCGTTAATATCATTTTATAAAAATCTCTTCTGTGCATATGACTTCCTTTGGTTGAAAATATAAATGGCAAGACTGCGGCACCAACCGATGGTGTAACCGTCTTAGGATGGGTTGCCTGCGATCCAACGGTCTTTTACGATCTTCTAACTTTAATTAAGCTGAGTCCAGAAAACTTGGCGCTTTTTAACTTGTCTACATTCGTTTGAGCTTCTGTTAAAGATTCGTAGGGTCCTATGCGCAGTCTATAGACTAATTTTCCAGACGCGTCATTGCTGGATATTTGCGGACTGAAACCTTCCAAAATCATTTTAGCCCGGATAGATTGCAGGTCATCTTCAGTCGGCGAAGAAAGAACCTGAACAAAGTATAAAAATTGATCTTTTCTAGATTCAGTTTTAGAGTCAACGGTAGTTTGGGTAGGAGACTCTAGATCGGCAGAGTCGGCAGAGTTTTTTGAGGGTTCTTCATCGGCTACATTCTTTTCCGATGGAGTGGTATTGGGGGGTTCATGCGGTGATTTTTTGTCAGATAGAAAATTATTGACATCTTTAGGTGGGCTATTTAAGCGGATGTTATGGGTGCGGTTTGGGTCCTTGTCTACAAAAGGCAATCTATCTTCCGATAGGTAAAACGCCGTAGTTAATGCCATCAATAACCCGACGATTAAGCCAAAAGCAAACCACTTCAACCTACTTGGTGGAGTTGCATCCTTCACTGGAAATGTAATTTTTTTTGCCATACTGAAAATTGTTACTGACCAACATTCTACCACAGCCAGAACTAAGCCTAAATTTGTGAACCCAGTCCTACTTTCTACAATATCGGCCTGATTTTCTTGTCAGACTCCGTTAAAGACTGTTGCATCATCAGCTGGTTCCGCGGTTGTCAAATGACTGCATTATGCCCTTCCGTTCGCCTACCATGAGCATTTTCGGAAATGAAGCTGGTTGCTTGCTTTTAGCCGGTTCATTGGGTAGCTCGTTCAAGACGGTGAAATCGATGGAGCAACGGTTATTTACATACTTTCTGGTGCACTGACTCCTAAAATGGCTAACCCGTTATGAATCACCTGTGCGGTGGCTTTGATGAGAGCTAAACGGTCGGTTCTTATTTTTAAGTCTTCTACTAATACTTTTTCAGTATCATAGTATCGGTGATACTCGGCGGCTAAATCTCGTAAATAGAAAGTTAATTTGTGGATGGCGAGGTCTTCACTAATTTGAGTTAAAAAACTAGGGTAATACCAAAGCTTCAGGGCTAGGGCTATGGCCGAAGGAGAATTCAAAGTGCTCAAATCTAGGTCTTTAGACGAGTGGTCAACACCATCAGCTTTACGCAAAATAGAACCAATTCTGGCGTGTGCGTATTGAATGTAATACACTGGGTTTTCGTTGGTTTGTGCCCGAGCCAAATCAACATCAAAAATATATTCGGTGTCTGGTTTTCGACTTAAAATGAGGAATCGGAAGGCATCGCAACTGGCCCATTCAATAATTTCTCTTAGAGTTATATAACCTCCTGAGCGTTTAGATATTTTTATTTCTGTATCGCCCTTAACCACTCTCACCATGGTGTGAAAGATGTAGCTGGGATAGTTAGGCGGAATGGTTAATCCCAATACGCTAGCTACGATTTGTAACCCGGCTCGCACCCTAGGCATAGTGCCAAGATGATCTGATCCTTGTATATTGATGACAGATTTAAAATTTCTACGCCATTTGCTCAAGTGGTAAGCTATATCCGGTACAAAATAAGTGTAGGATCCGTCCCTTTTTCGTAATACTCGATCTTTGTCATCCCCCCAAGCAGTCGTTTTGAGCCAAAGGGCACCCTCTAGTTCAAATACATAGCCTGAGGAAGTTAGTAAATCGACGACTTCTTGCACTTTTTCTTCAATATACAAAGAAGATTCTAGGTAGTATTGATCAAAGCGTAAGCGAGTGGCTGATAAGTCCTTTTCCTGTTCTTGGCGTAAATAAGCTACGGCGAACTGGCGGATTTTATCTTTATGTTCGTCGGTAACCAAGGATTTATATGGATAAGTTAAGTTTTGCCAATGACAATATTCTTTGGCGATATCAACAATATATTCGCCGTTATAGTTATTTTCTGGCCAATCATCCGTATCAGGTTGATAACCTTGAATACGCATGACGATACTTCGGGTAAGTAAGTCAATTTGTACACCAGAGTCGTTGTAATAAAATTCTCTGTGTATTTGGTAGCCTTGCGTTGTCAATAGATTTCCCAAACTATCCCCTAGTACCCCTTGCCTCCCATGGCCTATGTGCAGAGGACCTGTTGGGTTAGCAGACACATATTCAAGCATAACAGATTGATTTTTTGTGGCTTGAAAACCATAACGAGTAGTGGATTGAAGGATCTCTACTACGGTATTTTGTAACGCCAAGGGAGATAGGCGAATATTGATAAACCCCATCCCAGCGATTTCCAGAGGCAATGCCCATTGTTTATAAGACGGTTTCTCACTCAATACCTCCACCAGTCTTTGGGCAATTAATCTGGGGTTTTGTTTCAACAGTTTAGCCAATTGCATACTGACAGACAAAGCTAAATCTCCATGCTCGGCTTGTTTGGGGATTTCAAAATGAAGGCTCTCAGCACATTCTGACGAAAATAATTGTACAGCATCTTTGGCTTCGCTTAACAGTTGGTTATAGACTTGATTCATATTTAATACTCAATGAGAAAGACCTTGGCACCTTTGATTTAACTGCGACATGCACTGTCAAATTATGGGGTTCTATCCAGCGGATTTACCTATAAAATCAGGGTACAACTCCGGGTACAACCATTGGTGTACTGTCATTTTGCCGGCGAACAGAGGGTTGATATTTTTCACGAAGATAGTTTCCTACTCTTTGTATATTTTCGGTATCAAGAGCAGGTAATGGAATGCGTTCGCAATGGGGGTATTGTGCAAAATTGTGCCCCATTGATTGATGATAACGGGGATCATAATGATTTTTTAATAAGGATTGTACTAATAAATCAAATTCCCCATCTTTGATATGTTGTAACCATTGTTGGCAACGGTTCATACCGCAAATAGAGACCAATTTTTGGATTTGATGACTTAATTCAGTTGGGTTTTCTTGCCAATAGGGGTAGTCTAGCAGGATATGTTCAACTCTGACTGGAAACGGGACTTGAATTTCTAGGCATGGGCTTAAACGCATGGATTTTATCAATAGATGAGGAACTGTCAAAGCACCTACTTTATGGCTCTCAGATTCTACAAAAACTAGGCGTTGCGGATTACATTGGCTGAGGGTCATGAACAGGTCGTTTTCAAACTTTTTTTGACTTGGCTGTCGTTGATGGCTGTATTGCCCCAATACAGAACTGCGGTGAACCGCTAAAGATTCTAGGTCTAATACTTGTTCACCTAATTGTTTTAGTTGAGTTAAAATTTTTGTTTTACCACAACCCGTTAATCCTGCAATAACGACAAATTGAAATTGAGGTATCAAGTTATTTAAGGCGGTTACCACCATTTTTCGCCAGGCTTTGTACCCGCCGTCTAAAAGATGCACCCTAAAACCTATGTGTTTTAAGATCGTAGCTAAAGATAAACTGCGTTTCCCACCTCTCCAACAATAGATTACAGTCTGCCCATTTTGAGGCGTGTCTAGTAGGTGGTTTTGGATGATTTCTGCGATATTTTGGATGATGAGACGGGCACCTAATTTACGGGCATTAAATCGGTTTTGTTTGTAGAGGGTTCCGACCTGCTCCCTTTCTAGATTGCTTAATACGGGCCAATTTACCGAATAGGGAAGGTTATCCAAAGCAAACTCGGCTGGACTTCTTACATCTATTAGGTTCAGTTCTAAAGAAGTAGCTGATTTAGATGAGATTCGTTGGTGCAATTCGACGGGGGAGAGGGTAGGAATACTAAAAATTTCACTGTCCATAGCTTAAGTTGTCTGCGTCTAAGAAAAAAACCATCCTAAAGACTGTTGCTCCACTGTTCTACCATCATTACAAGGCGGGGCATCGCACATCAGTGGAATGTATGGTTGTTCATCTGGGGTGAAACGCATAACGCAGTCATTTGGCAGTGTCACCGGCGGCAAAGCCGTCGGTGCAGTAGTCTTTATTGGGTTATTATGGGATAGACTAAAGGCCATACATTGTCTAAAATTTTGGGTTGTGCCAATGAGTTGGGATGGAGTCCGTCGTTTTGAAAATATTGTTCAGCATTTTTTACATCCGCAATATTTTGTAGTAGATAATCTAAAACTGAGATTCCATATAATTTAGCCAAGCTTTTGCTGAAATTGATCAATTCTTGATTGATCGTCAAGCCATAGTTGACGGGTACCACCATGCCTAAAAAAATAATTTTTGCACCAGCATTTTTGCTCTTGGTCACTAATGTCTGGATATTATTTTTCATTTGCTGAAGCGCAAGACCTCTGAGAACATCGTTGCTACCCAACTGAAGAATCACTAGATTCGGACGGTAGCGGTTGAGCAATGAAGGTAAGCGATTTAACCCCCCAGCGGTTGTTTCACCTGATATACTAGCGTTGATAACTTGCCAATGGGTGATTTTAGTATCTTGTAGCCGTTTGGCTAATAAATCAACCCAACCTGTGCCTTTGGGAATACCGTAGCCAGCACTCATTGAATCCCCTAAGACCAATATATAGTTGCTAGCTGATACGGCTTTGTCCAAAGTGCAGACGAAGAAGATCGCTAGGATAAAAAACTTTTTGAAATAGACCATTCTTGATTTATACTGCTTTAAGACCGTTGCCATTCGATTGCACCATGGCATGGTTATTGCCAAATGACTGGGTTACGCAGTTCGACTTCAATGAAAAAACCATTAAACGAACTCTAACCAGATTTCTTGGGTTGACTGTGCTACCACGGGTTTTCTCGGGACCCATATCTAGGGTATTCCCCTAGTTTCAAACTTTTGTTCGCCTCAAAAAGGGGAACGGTTGTACCGCGTAGGCAAGCTCCTTTCCATTTTAAGGGGTAGGAACCAATCTTTTTGTAGGAAATAAAAATATGTCGTTATTATGGGTTGAAAATTTAGTAAAAACCGTAACTTTGGGTAATTTAAAAATTTTAGACGAAGTCAATATGTGTGTAGAGGCAGGGGAGATGGTCGCTATAGTAGGGGCGTCTGGTTCTGGAAAATCGACTTTATTAGCCTTATTGGCTGGGTTAGATTTACCGACAGAAGGTAAAGTTTACTGGGATGGACAAGATATTTTTTTATTGGATGAAAACCAACGCGCACAATTTCGCAACCAATATTTAGGGTTTATTTTTCAAAATTTTCAATTATTAGACCATCTAAATGCGTTAGAAAATGTCTCGTTGGCACTCGAAATTGCTAATAGGGCAGATGGCATTCATCAGGCTAAGGAGATGTTGATCAAGGTGGGGCTAGGACAACACTTAAAACATTATCCTAAGCAAATGAGTGGTGGTGAGCAACAACGCGTGGCTATCGCCAGAGCATTGGTGCTACGACCCAAGATTGTTTTAGCAGATGAGCCCACCGGCAATTTAGATCATGCCAATGGTAGGTTGGTAATGGATTTGTTATTGAGTATGAGTAAGGACTTGGCCACCACGCTCCTATTGGTAACTCATAACGATGAGTTGGCAAATGTATGCGACCGAAAATATCGTATGCATCAAGGTCGATTGGCCGAGCTTAAAGCTTAACTAGGAGCAGACCCTTGCATCCTCGGGTTCACCGCGTTCTACACTATAAGACTGTTGCATCATCGGCTGGTGCCGCGGTGGCCAAATTACTGCGTTATGCAGTACTCACCAGCCAATGATCATCTTCGGAAATGAAGATGGTTGCGTGCCGCTAAGCTTGGTACTTTGACAGTTCGTCCGAGCGGCGTAGCCGTCGGTGCAAAGGTCTCGATTTTAAAATGGGTACACTAAAAGCCTTATAATGAGGGGCATCCGGTAGGACAGTGGGATGGGAAATGAAGTTGTGGAGTCGGCTAGGTGCCGTTGTGGAGTCGGCTAGGTGCCGAGTTGTGCCAAGTTGGCGAAACCCATCATGGGTAGGGTGTGGTGGAGATAGGTGGACTTGAACCACCGACCTCGGGGTTATGAATCCCGCGCTCTCACCAGCTGAGCTATATCTCCTTATGATTATTGGCCATTATAGCATTAAAAAGACGATTGTGCCTAACTTCAAAGGGTGCATTTCTGCTATAGAGGGTGTAAAACTAGGACATGAATAAATTCCGCTGATTGTATCTTGAATTGCTTGCTCATGCCCACCATTGGTTGAGCTTGAGAAGTGTTCTTACAGGCTGGGTGTATTGCTAACTTAATGACTTATTTTAATGACTTATACTCTGTTCATTGCCAACAAAAACTATTCTTCTTGGTCCATGCGCCCTTGGGTCCTAATGAAGGAATTAAACATTCCGTTTCGGGAACAACTGCTATTGATGCAAGATGATTCCAATGGGCGACAATTTAAAGAATGGTCGCCTAATGGTAAATTACCTTGTTTGCAAACCAATGAAGGCAAGGTCTGGGAGACTTTGGCTATAGCTGAGTTTTTAGCTGAAAAGTTTCTTGGTGTTTGGCCAGTGGACACGGTCAAAAGGATGTGGGCTAGGTCAGTAGCCTCTGAAATGCACTCAGGTTTTAGTGCCTTACGCACTAAGTTTCCGATGATTTGTAATCATCGATATGCGCTGAAATATATGCCGTCAGATGCGCAATTGGACTTAGCTAGGTTAATGGAGGTTTGGTTGGAGGGACGGAGTTGGTTTGGCGGTCCATTTCTAACGGGTGATACATTGTGTGCGGTAGATGCTTTTTTTGTTCCCGTGGCCATACGGTGTCAAACTTATTCTCTACCCTTGTCGCTGGATGCCCAACAGTATGTAACTACCTTGATCGAGTTGCCATCCGTGAAGGATTGGGTGAGGCAGGCTAAAGAGGAGCCTTGGCGACTAAGTTATGAAGATAAATTGAATAATACCGATTATATCAGCCGATTATGAGTATAAAAGCTGACAAATGGATACGAAAAATGGCACACGAACACGCCATGATTGTGCCGTTTGAAGACAAACAAGTGCGAGAAGTAGCCGGAAAACGGGTGATAAGCTATGGATTAAGTAGTTATGGTTATGATATTCGCTGTACCGATGAATTTAAGGTGTTTACCAATGCTTATAGCTCGACGGTGGACCCAAAAGAATTTGACATTCGAAATTTTGTTAATATTCAAGCTGAGGTTTGCATTATCCCACCCAATGGGTTTGTATTGGCAAGGACGGTAGAATATTTTCGTATTCCGCGCACGGTGTTAACCTTGTGTTTAGGAAAAAGCACTTATGCGCGTTGTGGCATAGTGGTTAATGTGACACCGTTTGAACCGGAATGGGAAGGGCATGTTACTTTAGAGTTTAGCAATACTACCCCACTTCCCGTGAAGATCTATGCGTTTGAGGGGTGTGCCCAAATCATTTTTCTTGAAAGTAATGAGGCGTGTGAGGTGAGTTACCAAGATAGAAAAGGCAAATATCAAAAGCAAACAGGGGTAGTTTTACCGAAGTTGTGAACGAGTCTTTTGGGAAAATAGGTTATGGTGATACTTTGCGCGTGGGGTATAAAAAGGGTTGGAGCCGTTTTACAATGAAGTTTAGAAGTATGAATGGGATAATAAAACAAGGATTTACTCTGATTGAGTTGATGGTGGTGTTGGCGATTATTGGTATTTTGGCCGCTTTAATCGTCCCCAATGTGATTGGTCGAGTAGATGATGCTCGGAAATCAGCGGCAAAGACGGATGTTGCCAATATTGTCCAAGCCTTAAAATTGTATAAATTAGATAATCATAATTATCCGAGTGGCGAACAAGGGATAGCCGCCTTAGTTCAATTACCAACCATAGATCCTAAACCATTGAATTGGAGAGTTTATTTAGATAAGTTACCCTTAGACCCTTGGGGAAATCCTTATCAATATATCTATCCAGGCATCAAATCAGAGGTGGATCTATTTTCTTTTGGGGCAGATGGACAACCTGGTGGAACGGGTAACAATGCGGATATTGG
>JASGCH010000264.1 GCA_030054245.1 Gammaproteobacteria bacterium
GTGCAACAGTCTTACCGAGGAAACTAGGTTTTAATCCGCAAATTGCCCGGCCTTGCGAATAAGCACTCCCAAGCGGGCAGTGTCAGCTTCTAAAATACTTTTTAAACCTTTTTCTGTGGCCTCAGCTGGGGTACTGACAGTTATACTAAAAGCATCCATATCTTTCTGAAATTCATCAGTTTTTAATGCTTCTTGCAAGGCTCCACGAATTTTTGCCGTCATGGCGGGTGGAGTGTTTTTGGGGGCATAAATACCGTGCCATACCAGAATATTAAATTTAGGTAAACCTATTTCAGTCGCCGAGGGTACTTCTGGCAAGCTCTTTAGGCGTTTTGGAGTTGAGGTAGCATAAACCTTGACTTTTTTATCTTTAATAAATGGCAAGGTGTTGCTAACTTGGTCACACATAATGTCCACTTGCCCAGCCAATAGATCCGTCATAGCCGGCTGAGTACCTTTGTAGGGCACCGTTGTCAAATCGACCCCTATGGATTCCATCAATACCATGCCACACAAATGAGAAGCAGAACCTAACCCAGCATTGGCTAGTGTCAATTTGTCTTGGTGGACTTTAATATAGCTTAGCAACTCATTAAAATTATTGGCGGGTAAGCCCTGTTTGGCAACCAGAGTCATAGGGACATCTGCTACCAAACCGATATACTCAAAATCTGTCAAAGGATTAAAATCCAGCTTTCGGTAGAGCGCAGGTGCTGTAGCCATTCCAATGTGATGCAATAAAATCGTATAACCATCGGCTTTGGCTTTGTTCACTAAATTGGTACCTATAGTGCCACCGGCACCCCCAGCATTTTGAATAACAATCGGCTGTTTTAATGTCCGTTCCATAAGATGCCCAATTTTACGACCCACCACATCGGTAGGTCCGCCGGCGGCAAAAGGAACAACCATGGTAATGGGTTTGGTTGGGAATTCCTGTGCCCCTGCTTGAGAAATAGGCAATCCCATCAGCAAACCACAACTTATCGACAAAAAGTTTATAAGTTTCATATCGTTAATATTTTTAAAAAATGAACCTCAAGTAAATTCCGCTGGTTACCGCCTACATTCTGGTCATTATGCCAGCCCACCTAGGGCGCATGCCAGCTCACCTAGGGCGTATTTTAGAGTACAAGTTTAGTTTATCATAAAATCGACTTCATTTCTGTTTCCATCGAAAAAAAATGGGGACATCCATACCTCCCTATGCTCTCTATCCTTCTGTGTCCAATGCCTATACGAGACCTTTGCACCGACGGCTGGCGCCGCTCGGTGAGCTGTCATAAACAGAGACTTTGGACCAACCCTCATCATGACCCATATTGGCTATACGAGCGGCCTAGCGACTTTTGTAGTAAAATTTAGGATCACCCCATCTACTTACACTTCATTTAGCTCTCACCTCATTACCCCTTACATGTTGTGCCCATATTGTGGTTCAAACAACCCACCTAAAGCTAGGATGTGCTTGAAATGTCAAAGGTTATTTCCGGCTATTGCGCCGGAGATTGCACCAGCGACTGTACCAGCCCCAAAAGCCTATCCGACTATTTCTCAGGATCACTCATCGCCCCCTCCAAACCTTCAAATAGATCATCTAGCCTATTACGAAGCCTATATTGGTGATAAACAAACGAAATATTATTTAACGCGATTTGCTATCTTTGACAAACAACAGGTTTTATCCTTTAATTTTAATGGGTTAATTTTTACACCCTATTGGTTGGTGTACCGTAAACTGTGGTGGCCCTTTGTATGCTATCAGATCGTCTTAGCACCTTGGCTGGCGATTTTTGAGGTCAATGATTTACCCCCACAACTACAATTGATTTTGCATACGGTTTTTAGCTTACTTCCCTTTGTTTTTGGTATATTTGCCAACAATATATATTACTTTTCTTGTAAAAAACATATACAAAAAGCTTGTGCCCAATTTGCTTCACCTAAGGAGCAACTGAGCTATTTACACCATAAGGGCGGAGTAGCCTCGGCAGAGGTGCAAATGTTTGGATATTTTCTGGTATTTGGGTTAGATGTACTGAGGTTGGTTTATTTCTTTCCTGATTTAATGAGTTTGTCACAAGTTTAGACACACGCGGTTGAGCTTTTAAAGACCGTTGGAGACCTTTGCACAGATGGGGTGAAGCCCATACCCC
>JASGCH010000265.1 GCA_030054245.1 Gammaproteobacteria bacterium
TAACGCAGTCATTGGACAACCGCGGCGCCAGCCGATGGTGCAACAGTCTTGCAACGGTCTTGCGTCTTCAATAAGTCGCTTGTGCTTAAAAATTTGAATCCATAATCTCCCCAAAACCATGCCACTCATTCCTCTCGAAGAAGCGTTAAATACCTTACTAAGCTATGCCAAACTGGATTTTCCATCAGAAAAAATACCTGTGTATCAAGCCCAAGGTAGGTATTTGGCAAGTCCGGTGGTCTCAGCTATTTCGATTCCGGGAGCTCCCAACAGTGCTATGGATGGCTATGCAGTCAAGCACGCAGATTTTTCTAATGGCTTACGGCCACTACATGTTAGTCAGAGGATAGTGGCCGGCTTACCCGGGCATGAATGCTTGTCTGGGGAGTGCGCGCGTATCTTTACCGGTGCGTGGTTGCCTATGGGTGCAGATACCGTGATCATGCAAGAGGAAGCTACTCTTGATGCATTCGGGCAAGTACATTTTTCCACCCTACCTGAAAAAGGTCAATGGGTGCGTCAAATTGGCGAAGATATTTTGGCAAATAAGCAAATTTTGGAAGCAGGACAGCGCTTAGATCCAGCGTGTTTGGGTTTATTGGCGTCGATTGGATTGGCTAGCATCGATGTCGTCGCACAACCCAAAGTCGCCATTCTTGCCAATGGCGACGAATTGGTGCTACCAGGTAGTCAAGCTATACTCCCTAAAGCTAAAATTTTTAGTGCCAACAGTAGTTACTTATATGCCTTATGCCAATCTTTGGGTTGTTGGGTGGAAGACCTTGGAATTGTCGGCGATGATCTGCTGACTATTACTCAAACCATGCAAAGGGCTAAGGAACGGTTTGATGTGGTTATCAGTAGCGGTGGAACTTCGGTCGGAGAAGAAGATTACATCCGGCAAGTTTTGGGCACCGTTGCCGATTTACAGCTGTGGGCTTTAGCCATCAAACCGGGAAAACCTTTTACTTATGCTTGTGGTTTTAGGTCTGATGGTAAGCCGGTGCATTTTATAGGATTACCCGGCAATCCCGTGTCAAGCTTCATTACCTTTATATTGCTGGTACGCCCTTTTTTATTAAAACTACAAGGGTGCCCGCAAACTACCCTCGATTCTTATTATCTACCGGCACATTTTACGCTTGCCAAACCTGACAAAAGGCGCAACTTTCTAAGAGTGCGCAAAAATCAACTGGGCGGCTTGGATCTATTCCCGAACCAAAGCTCCGGAGTTCTGACTTCTATGGTCTGGGCAGATGGCTTGGTCGATGTTCCCATCCAGCAAATCATCCGGTATGGAGATTTGGTCAAGTATCTACCGTTTTCTGGGTTGATGTAACCCTAAATTCAAGACTGTTGCACCAGCCGATGGTGCAACAGTCTGGTGTCATGAGGTCATGAGGTCTTGGGGGTTTAACCATCGAATGGCTCCCTCTAGGGCTTTCTTGGTAGCTTGTAAGCGAATGGCTTGTCTATCGCCTTGCAATAAAAACCTTTGACTAAGCCGTTGAGGCTCTTTGTCCGCTAGGGGCGGTCTTGACCAAGCGATATAAACCGTACCAACGGGTTTAGCCTTACTCCCGCCACCCGGTCCAGCAATGCCAGTAACCGCAATACTGATAGTAGAAGCAGGTTTTTCTGCGCGTAATCTGGCGTTTTCAGCCATAGCTAAAGCCACTTCTGAACTCACCGCACCACAACTGGTGATAAGAGCTGGGTCTATTCCCAAGAGTTGTATTTTGGCTGAGTTAGAATAAGTAACCCAAGCTCGGTCAAACCATGAGCTAGCCCCTACCACACTGGTACAAGCGCTAGCCAACATTCCTCCAGTACAACTTTCGGCACAGACTAAGTATAAATTTTGGGTCGTCAATAACTCTGACCATTCAGCAACTAAACTCGGTAAAGTAAGCATTTTCAAATAAAGACTGTGGCACACCATCGGGCTGGTGCCGAGACTACACCTCCGCGAGCTATTCTCGCATAAAGACTGTGGCACCATCGGCTGGTGCCGCGGTTGTCCAATGACTGCGTTATGTAGGAGCTTAAGTTCGTTGCGCTATCCATTGCGCTTTTGCTCCCAGTCTCGCATATACTCAATAGGCGAGACTGGGAGCGCCCACCCTGATCATTATCGGAAATAAAG
>JASGCH010000266.1 GCA_030054245.1 Gammaproteobacteria bacterium
TTAAAAATTTCGCTTCGCCAATAACATAATGACTATTGAAGCGCGCCACAAAATCGGACATTATGTAAAACTCATAATGGATGAGGTATTTGGTCGTGATAGGTTCCGCAATGATATCACTCGTATCAAGTGCAATCCGAAGAATTTTCATCGTAAAGGGTATGGCAATATCAAAGATTTAATACTTTTTTATTCAAAGACAGCTACGCCAACATGGAATGACCCACGCCTATCCTTTTCAGAAGATGATGAGGAACGGCTATTCAAAAAATTAGATAAAAACGGAAGAAGATATACCACCATACCGCTCCACGCTCCCGGAGAAACTAGCCAAGGTAATACCAGTAAAGAATGGAAGGGAATAAACCCACCCAAAGGCCGCCATTGGCGAACCGATCCAGCTATTTTAGAGGAATGGGACAAGCAAGGATTGATCGAATGGTCGGTTAACGGTGTTCCCCGCAAAAAAATTTTTCTTGACGAAAGAAATGGAAAAAAGATGCAAGATATTTGGGAATTCAAAGACCCACAATATCCGCAATATCCAACTGAAAAAAGTTTGGAATTGTTAAAATTTATCGTTCAGGCATCCTCAAATGAAGGTGATTTGGTTCTGGATTGTTTTGCAGGTTCGGGTACGACACTGGTAGCGGCTCATACACTCAATCGTAACTGGATTGGTATTGATAAATCAGAGCCAGCCATCCAAGTTATCAAAAAGCGCTTGAACGATTTGCCAAGCCATTTATTTTCAACCATTGAATATGAATTTTTGAAAGGCTAAAAGACTAGACTGTTGCACAACCGGCTGATGCAACGGTCCCATTTCTAGGATTTTCTGAATACAACCAGCGGAATTTATTGGCTCTAGGTAACTCGTATCAGGCGGTAATTTGACCGTGTAGCTGGCGATGAAATATTGAGTCTATGCGCGACTAGTAAACGAAGGAACATAACGCAGTAATTTGACAGTGTAACTGGTTGAGCAACAGTCTTTTATAGATTCCGATAAATCCGTGTTATTATCGCACCAAGGTGTATTTTGGTGTATAATAGCATGCGTGGTATTAAAGAAACTCGAGACTGATTTATTTTAGTTGACTGGGTTTTATTACCCAATGAGTCTGTAAAACAGTTTATGCGGTTATATACTTGCTACCAATCCTCTAAGTTGTCTCTTACAGTTTTACAAAAAAATTATTGCCTCAAACTCAGACCCTATCGTCTAGAGGCCTAGGACATCACCCTTTCACGGTGAGTACCGGGGTTCGAATCCCCGTAGGGTCGCCATATCTCATTAACCCATAGTACACAAAGTACTGGAGCGGTAGTTCAGTTGGTCAGAATACCGGCCTGTCACGCCGGGGGTCGCGGGTTCGAGCCCCGTCCGCTCCGCCAATATTTAGCACTTTTTTAGCACTTTTCGCTTAAGAATCCCTGTCGGTTCGTTTGACTAAAGGGTATGTAGTTTATATAGGGAAGCCCCCTGCACTCTCAGTTTCGCCACGCGAGCTATACTGACTTCCATAGCTGGTGTACTTTAGCCTTGTGGTGATGGTACAACCTCAGCACAACAAGTCTTTAAAAAGTAACTCAGAAAAATTGGTCTAAAAGTTAATCCTATCAACTACCCCATCGTCTGTGGCTACGGAATTTATTTTTTGGATGAAGCTGATACTCCTAGGTATGGTTGAGGGTATCACGGAATTCTTGCCTATATCCTCTACCTTACACATCTTATTGATCAAGCACCTGACTGATCTACAGGTCGACCAACCCAAATTATTATTGGTGTGTATTCAATTTTCCGCCATTCTTGCCGTACTTTGGTACTTTTTGCCAAAAATTAAGTGGCTTTTGAGTGGAGTAGTAAAGGGCAATCTAGTTGCTAGAAAAGTTCTCTTAGCCTTGTGTGTGGCTTTTTTTCCTCTAGCTTTGATCGGTTTCTTGTTTGGGACTACCTTACAAAATAGCCTACTCAATGTGTACTCTATCAGTCTGGCACTCATATTAGGTGGTATCTTGATTATTGTGGTAGAATTGAAAAAGCCAGCACCTTTAGTCAAAAATTTTGAACAAATAACTTACCAAGACGCACTCAAAATTGGGTTGATGCAAATTTTAGCCTTGATTCCCGGTGCAAGT
>JASGCH010000033.1 GCA_030054245.1 Gammaproteobacteria bacterium
ATGCGAGAGATCATTGAAGAAATGGGCGGACAAATGGAGTTTGACCCAACCCAAGCGACCGTCACCATTAACGCCAGCCAATTAAAAAATTTAACCGCTGAGCAGATGGTGCGCTACAACAAGATCAGCCGCATTCCCATTTTGTTGTGTGCCCCCTTGCTCCACAAATTTCGCAAAGTCTATTTGCCTACTTTAGGTGGTTGTAATTTAGGTGAACGACCCGTAGATTTTCATATCAACGCCCTGCAACAAATGGGTGCTGAATTGTCGGTTACCCCGCACGGTAGCCTGCTTGAAGCCAGAAACGGTCTAACCGGTGCTCGGATTCAATTGCCCTACCCAAGCGTGGGGGCGACTGAACAAGTACTGCTCAGTGCTTGCTTAGCCAAAGGTGAAACCGAATTGATGGGAGCGGCTGTAGAACCTGAAATCATCGATTTAATTTGTCAGTTGCAAAAAATGGGCGCGTTGATTAGTTTAGAATCTGACCGTACTCTACGCATCCAAGGTGTTGCTCACCTCAATGGTTGTAGCCACCGAGGAATGCCCGATAGAATCGAAGCTGGCTCTTGGGCTTGTGCCGCTTTAGCCACGAACGGTCGCATTCGCGTATTAGGTGCCCGCCAAGTCGATATGTTGGCTTTTTTAAACACCTTTTCGTTGGCGGGTGGGGGTTTTGAGGCTGACGAGTTCGGTATTACTTTTTACCGTCAAGCCAGTGAAGTGCATCCCATCTTGTTACAAACCGGCGTTCATCCCGGATTTATGACCGACTGGCAACAGCCTTTGGTCACCGCACTAACCCAAGCTAAGGGTATCTCTTTAGTCCATGAAACCGTGTACGAAAGTCGTTTTGGATTTGTCGAACAACTCAACAAAATGGGGGCAAATATTAAAATCAGCCAAGACTGTATCGGTAGCCGATGTCGCTTTGGTAGGCTCAACCATTCTCACAGCGCCATCATTGCCGGACCCACCACCCTTATCGGCCAAACTATGGAAGTACCCGATTTGCGTGCGGGTTTTAGTTATGTCATCGCCGCCTTGGTTGCCAAAGGAACTTCCCACATTCAGAGAATCGAACTTATCAAGCGTGGGTACGACCAATTTTCCGAAAAACTTCAAGCACTAGGAGCAAACTTTGAGTTTATTCACGAGGCTTAGGCATCTCCCCTCTAGCACTCGATCTAGGAAGAAGACTGTTGCACCGGCGTAGCCGCCGGTGCAACAGTCTTTTAAGGACTACGCGCTAGCCAGCGTCTTTTTTATAAAACCACTCGATCCTTTATGAAAACCACCGAAGAAATTTACGCCGACTGGGAACAAGAAGAAAAACTCATTCGAAGTCGCCTGATGCCACCTGGAGTTTTGGCAAAAGAAACCATGCTAGAACTCACGGGTCTGGAAATGCTCAGCCAGATGCTGGCTGGTCTCGGTCCACCACCACCTATAGGTCAGAGTTTAGGTTTTCTCCTAGTAGCCATTGGCAAAGGCGAAGCCGTCTTTCAAGGCCGACCCAACCCACAATTTTACAACCCTATGGGAACGGTACACGGAGGTTGGATTGCCACCATTTTAGATTCTTGCGTCGGCTGTGCCATCCACACTCTAGTGCCTTCAGGCAAAGTACATACCACAGCCGAATTAAAAGTCAATTATGTTCGCCCCATCACCACAGAACCCCGTCTGGTGCGTGCCTACGGCAAGGTATTGTATTCTGGGAACAAAATGGCCACAGCTGAAGGCAAGGTGTTGGACGCGGCAGGTAAACTCTACGCCCATGCCAGTACGACTTGTTTGATCTTTGACCCAGTACACTGATAAAGAACCAGCTCTACTCCATGGCTGGTTCCCATGCTAAAGACTGAGGCACCATCGGCTACAAAACCAACGACCCACCCCGTTGATCAAAACCAAACCGATCAGCTATTGCTAAACAAGAGCCCTTTCGACAGTCTGGGACGGTCTGCTAACCCGAGGTAATGGCGCTCACTCCTCCGTCAACCGCAAGCCATTGCCCTGTAATGTGTTTACCAGCGTCACTAGCGTAAAGAACGCAAAGACCTTTTAAGTCTTCGTCGTCACCGATGCGCCCCAAAGGGGCGTTGGCGCGTAATCGCTCTTCCCCTAGGGCTTCCAAAGTGCCAGCAGTCATTTTACTCGGAAAAAACCCTGGGCATATCGCATTCACGCGAATATTGTAAACTCCCCACTCACCAGCCAGTGTTTTGGTAAAATTGATGACCGCGGCCTTGGAAGTATTGTAAGCCAATGTTTTCATGGCTTTTGGATTGCCTCCTAAGCCAGCTATAGAAGCTACATTGATAATCGATCCGCCTTTTCTAGGGATCATAGATTTGCGCCCCAAATACTGACTCAAAATAAAATAGCCCCTCACATTCAAATTCATCACTTTGTCCCAAGCACTTAAGGGATGATCCTCAGCCGGTGCCCCCCAAGCCGCACCAGCGTTGTTGACTAAAATATCTACAAAACCAAAGCGATCTAGGGTTAGATCAGCGGCGCGCTTTAAGTCTTCTTCTAGGGCACAGTCAGCTACGGTGTAAAATGCCTCAATCCCCCTAGCTTGTAGGCTGAGAACAGCCTCTTTTAATTCGTGTTCTTTGCGGGCAACTAACATGATTTTTGCCCCCGCTTCACCCAAGGCTTGTGCTAGTTGTAAACCCAATCCCCTAGAACCGCCGGTAACTAAGGCGGTTTGACCTGCTAAATTAAACAATTGTTGTATGGTTCTGGTCATTCATTTTCCTCACTACAAAAAAATACTATCAAGGCTATTGCGCACCTCCAAAGGTTATTGCCCTGGTTGTACACCAGTAAATTCGACTGGTGTACCAAGCCCCCCGCATGGTGGTCATGAACCGCAAGCACCTGACCTTTACAAAACTTCAAATACCCCAGCCGCCCCCATTCCTCCACCTATGCACATAGTAACTACTACTCTTTTGGCGCCACGGCGTTTCCCTTCAATCAAGGCATGACCCGTCAATCTTTGCCCACTCATACCATAAGGATGACCAACGGCAATAGCTCCTCCATTCACATTGAGCCTATCCTTTGGAATACCCAGTTTATCTCGACAATAGATAACCTGTACCGCAAAAGCTTCATTAAGCTCCCACAGATCAATATCTTCCACCTTTAAGCCAAGTTTGGCCAACACTTTAGGAATGGCAAATACGGGACCTATCCCCATTTCATCTGGCTCACAACCCGCCACAGCAAACCCTAAAAATCGACCGATAGGCGATAGTCCTTTGCGTTCGGCATATTTCTCGTCAACCACGACGCAAGCACCAGCACCATCGGAAAATTGACTGGCGTTGCCAGCGGCCACCACCCCACCTGGTAGTGCCGGTTTGATGCTGGCAATATTTTCTTGGGTAGTTCCTTGGCGTAAACCCTCGTCCTTGCTCACGGTAACTTCTTTGGAAATCATACCAAAAACGGGGTCAATCACCCCAGCCAATACTTTTATCGGTGCAATTTCAGCGTCAAACAAACCCTTTTCTTGAGCGGCACAAGCTTTTTGCTGGCTAGCCGCACCGTACTCATCCATCACATCACGGCTGATTTGGTAGCGTTTAGCCACCTGTTCAGCCGTTTGCAACATAGTCCAATAAATTTCAGGCTTCTTTTTATACAATCCTGGGTCTGACAGCATGTGTTGGTTCATTTCTTGTTGCACACATGAAATGCTCTCTAAGCCTCCAGCCACATAAACCTGCCCCTCTCGGGCGATGACTCTCTGAGCGGCTAAAGCAATAGTTTGTAAGCCCGAAGAGCAAAATCTATTAACCGTCATACCGGCCACACTGACCGGTAAGTCAGCGGCTAGTACACACTGCCTAGCAATGTTCATACCTGTTGCGCCCTCTGGATTAGCACACCCCATAATCACATCTTCCACTTCAGCCCCTTCAATGCGTGCTCGCAACAAAGCCTGTTTGACCACATGCCCACCCAAAGTAGCACCGTGAGTCATATTAAAAGCACCTTTCCAGCTTTTGGCGAGTGGTGTGCGCGCAGTTGATACAATTACTGCAGTTGTCATAGTAATCCTTTCAAAATAATAAATAGGGAGTTATAAGGTCTTTATGGATTTAGTTGATATTGTTAAAATTTTTACCTGCATCCAACAATTCCAGTATAAGTTTTGCCGGTTGCCAAAATTGAGCATCATCATAAGGATTTTTAGCAAATTTTTGCATAGCACGCACTACATTGTACAAACCATATTGATCGGCATACAACATAGGACCACCTCGGTGAATCGGGAAACCGTAACCCGTTACATAGACCACATCAATATCACTCGCTTTAGAGGCAATTTTATCCTCCAAAATCCGTGCACCTTCGTTGACCAAAGCAAATAACAAGCGGTGCACAATCTCGTCATCAGATATTTTGCGTGGCTTGATGCCCAATTGTGCACGGTGTTGTACCAACATATCTTCAACCCATTGAGAGGGTGTGGCATTGCGACTACCTTCCATATAGTCATACCAGCCAGCCTTGGTTTTTTGACCAAAACGACCCAGCTCACACAATTTATCAGCAGTCGTGCTATAGCGCATAAAGGGTCTCTCTTGTACCCTTCTTTTACGAATGGCCCAGCCGATGTCGTTCCCAGCTAAGTCGCCCATTCTAAATGGTCCCATAGCAAAACCAAATCTCTCTAGGGCTTTATCCACTTGACTCGGCGTACAGCCTTCGTCTAATAAGAACCCCGCTTGGCGGCTGTATTGCTCAATCATGCGGTTGCCGATAAAACCATCACACACTCCAGCCACTACTGCGGTTTTTTTGATTTGCTTGGCACTGGCCATCACCGTGGACAAGACATCCTTAGCAGTCTGGCTACCGCGCACTACTTCCAATAATTTCATGACATTGGCTGGGCTAAAAAAGTGCATCCCCACCACATCTTGTGGGCGTTTAGTAAACGAGGCGATTTTGTTAACATCTAATGTGGAAGTATTGCTGGCTAAAATAGCCCCTGGTTTAACCACAGCATCCAATTTTTCAAACACTTTTTGCTTAATGTCCATTTCTTCAAAGACGGCTTCTATCACCAGATCGGCATTTTGTAAATCGTCATAACTTAAAGTGGGTTTTAAAAGCTGCATTCTTTTTTGTAAATCCGATTCCTTCAGTTTGCCTTTTTTGACTTGTGCAACATAGTTTTTCTGGATGGTTGCCAACCCTCGATCTAAGGCTTCTTGTTGCATTTCTAAGATAGTAACGGGCACCCCAGCATTGAGGTAATTCATGGCAATTCCCCCACCCATAGTTCCGGCACCAACCACTGCGACTTGTTGAACCAGCCGCTTAGGTGTGGACTCTGGAACATCAGCAATTTTGCTGGCGGCTCGTTGTGAAAAAAACAAATGCCTTAAAGCCCGACTTTCTGGAGTCGACATCAAATATACAAAATTTTCTCGCTCAATATGCATTCCTTCATCAAAGGTTCTACTCTTCAAAGCGGCGGCCACGCAATCCACACATTTTCCCGGTGCGGGGAGGTTTTTTGCCATACCTTTGACCATATTGCGGGCAAATTGGATATAAGCATCCGCATTCGGATGCTTGCAAGGTAAGTTACGCACCAAAGGAAGTCCCCCCTCCTGAGCTTTGGTTCGGGCAAATTCCAAGGCTTGTGCCTTCAATTCTTCAGCACTATCCACCAATTTATCGATAAGTTTTTGTCCAGGTATTTGTGCCAAATCCTGACTTTTAATAGAAACCCCTGTGACAATCATATTCAGTGCCACCTCAGCTCCCAAAACCCGAGGTAATCTTTGCGTTCCACCTGCCCCTGGCAATAAACCCAAATTGACTTCCGGTAGAGCCACATCGCAAGCACGACTAAATATTCTAAAATGGCAAGCTAAGGCCAACTCCAAGCCCCCACCCATAGCCACCGTATGTACGGCGGCAATAACCGGTTTGGAACTTTGTTCTATAGCGGCAATGACATTCAGTAAATGCGGTTCTTTAGATGCCCAAGGAGTGCCAAATTCTTTGATATCAGCACCTCCCGAAAAAGCTTTCCCAGCACCGGTAATGACAATAGCCTTAACTTCGGCATCATCCAAGGCCAAACTAAGACCTTCTAGTAATTTTAAGCGGGTGGCATAACTTAATCCATTGACGGGTGGATTATCCATAGTAATAATGGCAATATCATTGTCTTTTGCATAATGTGCGCTCATAGTTCTCCTCGTTAAGTAAAAGTCTTGTTTCAAAGTTGCCACCCCAAGACCATGGCACTACCCTCCAACTTCATGGCCGAGCTACCGTCCACATCCCAGCGGGGTGTACTAGATGATCGTTTGGGTCAATTCGCATGACACCTTTGCCATGCGACCCGTCCTGTCACGGTCTTAAAATAGATTAGAAAATCAAGTTTAATGCTATTATAGCGTTTTTATCCAAAAAAATGACTTTCTAAGGTCAAGTGACCTACGCCATCAAATTATTAGGCGTTTCAATCTGGGTGAAAATTTAAGTAAATTCCGCTGTTTGTACCCAATTAAGCCTGGTAATTGGCTCGCTCATCCGAGCGGCACGCAACCAGCTTCATTTCCGAAGATGATCATGGTGGGCGCACCCAGTCTCGCCTATTGAGTATAAAGACCGTTGCACCAACCGATGGTGCAATAGTCTTTCGGTTGTAACAGTCAATTCACCCACATACCTCCGTTGATATGTATCTCTTGACCGGTAATATAACCAGCCTGATCTGAGGCTAAGAAAGCGACTAACTCAGCCACCTCTTCAGATCGCCCCATCCGTCCTAACGGTATGCGCTTTAACCATTCGTTCTGCTGTTCAGCAGAGAGTTTGGCGGTCATATCCGATTCAATAAAACCAGGGGCCACACAATTCACCGTAATATGCCGAGAGGCCACCTCTAGGGCCAGACTTCTGGTGAGTCCAGCCAAACCAGCCTTGGCGGCAGAATAATTCACTTGCCCTGGGTTACCCGAACTACCGACGACACTGGTGATATTAATAATCCGTCCATAGCGTTGTTTTATCATCGCGCGCACAACCTCGCGACATAATCTGAAAATTGCCGTTAAATTGGTGGCGAGAACTTTGTCCCAATCCTCATTGGTCATGCGCAACAACAAATTATCTTGTGTTATTCCCGCGTTATTGACCAATATATGCAAGCCACCAGCAACCGACAACAAATCTTGTAATACGGTTTTAATCGAATTTTGATCCGTAACCTCAAGCACCACGCCTTTGCACCCAGGGTAATCTTGCAAAGCGAGTTGAATACTCTCTGCCCCGGCTTGGCTCGTGGCACTACCCCAAACAACCATACCTCGCTTGGCTAAAACTTGTGCAATACCTGCACCAATTCCTCTTGAAGCACCTGTTACTAAAGCAATTTTTGGATTCATCATGGATAAAATACACCATTTTCAATTAAAAGGCTGACCTCCCACAACCTGCGGGCAAACTGAGTTACCAAGTACCGAAGAAACAACCCTCGGACAAGGCACTATCGACACTTTTCATTCAGCGTTTGTATCAACGCCACCATATCTTGTTGGGTTTTCAAACTATAAAACTGTAAATCAGGGGCAATTCTTTTGCCCATATTCGTAAGAGCTTGACCTGGACCACACTCAACCACAATCTCTACACCTTGTTGCGCCAAATACTGTATCGTTTCAACCCAACGAACCGAGTGGAACGCTTGGCGGTACAAGCTATCCATCAACTCCATCTTCTGGTCAACGCAATGTACATCGACATTATTCACGACAGGAATAGTACCCGTAAAAAAATCGACCGTATGGAGAAGTTTTAAAAGCTTATCAGCTGCGGGGCGCATCAGTGCACAGTGAAAGGGAGCTGAGACCGGTAATATTAAACAGCGTTTGGCACCGGCGTCTTTTAATAGTAAACAGGCCTGTTCAATCGCATCACTCGTACCTGATAGAACTGTTTGCCATGGATCATTGTAATTGGCCACTTCTAACACAGCTCCGTCTCCCATGGTACCTTGAAGCATTTGGCATATCTGAATTATTTTTTCCACCTCTAAACCCAAAATAGCAGCCATTTTTCCGCTACCCACTGGAACAGCTTCTTGCATACATTGCCCTCGGTAGCGCACTACCTGCAAAGCTTGGGAAAAATCTAGGTAGCCACCGGCAACCAAAGCGGCGTATTCGCCCAAAGAATGCCCCGCCAAAAATGCTGGTTTAGGTCCCCCTAATTGCCCCCATAATTGGTACAAATAACAGTCTGCCAACAACATACAAGGTTGTGTATAAGCTGTTAAAGCCAATTTTTCTTGCGGACCATGGCGGATAAGTTCCTCCAAATCCTCATGAAGGGCGGTTTTTGCTAGCTGACCCATCTCTGCCAACAAAGTAGGTTCTTCCCAACCGTTTAACATTCCAACAAATTGCGATCCTTGACCCGGGAAAACAAAAGCCAATTTATTCATATAGTTTTAATTAAACAATTCAGCTAGAGGCGAACTTCAGACTGCTAGTGATGGCAGTTCGTCTGGGCGGCGTAGCCGATGGTGCCACAGTCCTGAGTCTTATATTCTGGTTTTTTACATCTTGAGTAATGCTGAACCCCAAGTAAATCCACCACCGACGCCTTCTAAAAGTACATAGTGACCTGGTTTAATCTGCCCCCCCTTAATCGCCACATCCCAAGCCAGAGGAATAGAGGCCGCAGAGGTATTCGCGTGCTCATGCAAGGTTACGATCATTTTTTCGAAAGGAATGTTTAGCTTATGAGCCACACTTTGAATAATGCGAATATTGGCTTGATGAGGAATAACCCAATCAATTTGTTCTTTCGTTATGCCAGATTTTTGCAAAACTTTTTCAGCGGCTTCAGCCAAAACTTTGACGGCGTACTTGAATACCGCGGGACCGTCCATGCGCAAAAATGGGTCACCGTAGATTTGACCTCCATGCAACTGACCAGGTACCCATAAAATCGGAGCAACACTGCCATCTGACTGACAAAATGTAGATAAAATACCTGGTTCTTCAGATGCTTGCACAATAACCGCACCAGCCCCATCACCAAACAACACGCTGGCGGTACGATCTTTCAAATCGATGATATGCGAGAAAACTTCACTACCCACAACCAAGGCACACTGTGCTTGACCAGACACTATAAACGCCTTCGCAATAGACAAGGCGTAAATAAATCCAGAACATACTGCTTGAACATCAAAAGCTGGACAAAGCCAAGCACCGTATTTTTTTTGTAACTTACCTTGTAATAGACAAGCTGTGGAAGGAAAAATAAAATCTGGAGTAGAAGTAGCTAACACAATCATATCGATATCCTGAGCAGTTAAGTTGGCACTCTCCAAAGCCTTTACACTGGCTTGTAAGGCAAGATCGCTACATAATTCACCTTCTTCGGCAAAATGCCGTGCTCGAATGCCACTTCTTTGAACAATCCAATCATCTGAAGTATCTACTTGATGTTTAGATAATATTTCTACTAAATCTTGATTAGTTAACCGTTTTTTAGGTAAAAAAGAGCCCGAAGCTATAACGCGTGCATATTTTTGCATATTAAGTATCGCAGTAACATGAATTTTTTATTCCTAGAACGGTCCATCAGCAAGACCTTTATAGCATCAAGACTGTTGCACCAGCGAATAATCATTTGAAGACTGTTGCACAACCTACTACACTACCAAATTACTGCGTTATGTATGTGCCTCAGTTCATTGCGCTATCCATTGGGCTTCCGCTCCCAGTCTCGCATATTGAGTATATGCGAAACTGGGAGCGCCCACCATGATCATCTTCGGAAATGAAGCTGGTTGCGCGCGACTC
>JASGCH010000267.1 GCA_030054245.1 Gammaproteobacteria bacterium
TTGGACTTGATTCACCGCTGACCTTGCCGCTGCTGTTTGCGGTTTCGGCTACTGCGATTAGGCAACCACGTTTGCGGTTGAAGATGGTGCGGTGAACATGGCTATTCATTCAAAATCCTTTGGCGGTCGATTTTGATACCAATCAGTGTAAACATAAAAAATGGATGCTAAAAAGGCAGACCAAGTAGCCGCTAAAAAATATCGCCACAACTCAGTCTTGGTTGGCCAATCTATATGTAGATGAGAGATAAAACTGAGCAAAGGGAAAATGTAAAGCAGGATCGCATATCCGATACAGCACGCAACCCAGCAAATAAAAAATATGAGCACCCAAAACTTAATTAAACGAAAAAAAAGAATCATTTTTTTAATCCTTCGAGATATTTTTTGAGCTTATCAGCGCTTGTTTCTTGCACTCCATTTCCGACGATGGTTCCACCGATCGCGGGAGCCGAAGCTTCGGGTATTGGCGCTATGAGTGCACCAAACGTATTGGTTACATATGTATCAGTTTGATACCAAGGTACTGGTTTAAGAACTTTAATTACGGATGCGGTGGCTGCTCCTAAACCAAATCCAATAACACTACCCGCCGCAGTTGAAGCCGCCCCATTAGTTGCATTTTCCCCTTTGATACCAGCCCCCAAAATTGATCCGCCTGTATTGGTTAAAAGCACATTCGTTATGCCCCCATTCATTGTTAAAGCGCCTGTAAGTGAACCGAGAGCAACATCAATCCAATCAATTTTTTGATCAGAGTTTAACGCAGCCTGTGCCCATGCATTGATGCCGCCACCTAGTAATGCTCCACCACCTCGAAGCGCCAATGACGCAGTACCACCCGAAGCCACGCCCACCGCCATTGTGGTGACACCCAGCACGGTATTGTTCACATTACGTTTGGTATCTTCATCCACTGCATTAGGTACAAGGATTTGTTGTGCACCGCCAGTTGTTGTGTAAATTCCTTGTGTCGTTGGTGCAAAAGGCAACCGACTGCCATAAAACCACATCATTTCTGCCACCATAGTATTGCCTTTAAGAAGTTGAACGAGTTCATAGAATTCATTTGTCTTAATAAAGTCGCCTCTTTCTTTTTTGAATGATTCGATTACTTTTTTTTAGATTCATCAATCGCCTCAATCATGGTCGTGCTCCTGCTTATCACTCTGAAGTTTTCGCCCTTCAAGCAGGCAGTTAAAAGAAGCTAAAGCATTCGCAAGGCTTAAAAAATTAAGACTATCTGTATATTCATAAAAAGGTGCTAAGCTTCCAAGCCTTTCACTGGGCAAGTCAACCTTTAAGTTTTTAGCGTCTTCAATTGCTTCTAGGACATACGATGCTTGTGATAGTTGTTTGGCACAACTGGATACAGCTATATTTTTAGCAATTTCTTTTTCAAGTTGCATCGCCCAATACTGCAATTTTTCTTTTTCTATCATGGTCTACCTCCAATCGTTTTTGAAAAAAGACTTAACGCCGCACTCAATAAGGTTTTACGGGGCACTACATTTTTCTCGGGTGCTGTAAAAATCGCCTCTACATCTGGTGTCACAGATGGAGCATTTACGTCTTTATTAATTTTTCGAATCTCTAATAAATACTCAGCCCAGTTGGCCTGTCCTATCGCATATTCAGGAGTGACAGAATTTTTCTGTCGCACAAAATTTGTGTATTCTGTAAACGTTTGAAATTCTAGATAAAGGCTAGCTGAATCGAAAACACCTATATAAGCCCCTGACTCAAAAAAGAATCGGCTCAAATTTAAAGCATCTTCAAAACACTGAGCATTGGTTTTACCCAGCGAAAATACGTTTTGCCTGTTATAGGGTTCAAAGCGGTGTATGTTGACTTCATAAAAGAATTCATGAAATCCGTGAGTATGAAATTTACCAACATTGAAGTAATCATCAACTAGCCATTGCGCGTAACTTGTCTTCATAATCGCTTCCTATTGATTGATATGAATTTTGGAATCTGCGCCCCAATATCAGCCGTCACCGTCGTCGCATTAAACGTGTTCTTAATCCCCGAATCGTTTTGCCCTGTGGTCGTGTTGGTGTTTAGGCTTTGCCCGTTACTGGATGTGTTGGTGCGAATGCCTCCAACCGTGATATTGCCGCTTGATATAGCCGATACGGTTG
>JASGCH010000034.1 GCA_030054245.1 Gammaproteobacteria bacterium
TTTTTTTTCATTTATAAGACTGTTACATCGAGGCTTACACCGAGGTTGTGCAACCGTCTTAACATGATCATTCTGGGTGAACCACACAATGAATTTGACAACCGCGGCGTAGCCGTCGGTGCAAAGGTCTCTTAGAAACAAAAATCTCTTATAATCGATCTTACTCTCTCATTTTTTACCCAAGGCTTTCTGATGGCACACATTCAACAACCTGAAGAGCCCCCCGAGGGCTGTATTCATATCGAATTGCAAAACAATGTGTTGTTGATCGGCATCAACCGACCGACTAAACGCAATGGCTTTACCCCGCGTATGTTTCGGGAGCTCGGTTTGGCCTATACGCGACTCGACGACGACCCAGCGATTCGGGTTGGAGTACTGCACGCTTTTGGCGAGCACTTCACGGCTGGTCTCGACTTACCGACCATTGCCCCACTCATGCAGCGCGGAGAAAAAGTGGTTCCATTTGGCTTGGTGGATCCTCTGGACTTGGATCAACCAGGGTATCGGCGTCGCATCAAACCCATGGTAGTTGCTGTCCAAGGCATTGTCTTTACCCTAGGCATAGAACTGATGTTGGCAGCAGACATCGCGGTAGCCGCAGAGGACTGCCGATTTTCCCAGCTTGAAGTCAAGCGCGGCATCATGGCGACCGGGGGAGCCACCTTGCGTATGGCACAACGAGCAGGTACCGGCAACGCCATGCTACATTTGCTGACTGGTGACGAGTTTGACAGCAATGAAGCCTTGCGATTGAACTTTATTCAAAAAATTGTTCCTACCGGACAACAACTCGATGTTGCCCTCAATATAGCCACCGAAATTGCCGCACAAGCGCCGTTGGCCGTTCTGGCGACAAGGCAAAATGTGCTCAAGGCGATTGAAAACGGGCCAGTTGTCGCATCGCAAGACTTTATACCCGTACAAACCAGATTGGCCAATTCTGCTGATGCGGCCGAAGGGGTGCGTTCATTCGTCGAACGACGGCCGGCAAAATGGCTGGGACGCTAAGGCTGGGAAACCATTCATTTAACTAGACTGTTGCACGAGTAGCGTAGCCGATGGCGCAACGACCTTGTGGCGGTTGCAGAGCAGTTTGTGAGAGTAAAAATTTATAAAATGACGGATATTTTACTTTTATCAGAACGAGTTAAAAACTCTATCCAGCTAGGAGAAAGTCACTTTAGAGAATTTAAAAGTGCATGGCAAGGAGCGCCTGATCATAAGGAAAAGGGCAATATTAAAAGTCTTTGTGGGTACATTGGTGAGGCACTTGTTGCCTTTGCTAATGCAGATGGTGGTGAGCTGTTAGTAGGGGTTGAAGACGATGGCCAAATCACTGGTATTCCGCATACCGATGCAGACATAGAATCTCTGTTGCATTCAGCAAAAACACACATACATAAAGATACGCCAGTTCCATTAATACAGGCCGTACGCATTGAAATTGAAGGTAGTAAGGTATTGTTTTTTCTGTTTCAAAAGGAACTACATCCATATGTCAATTACCAGATGGAAGGTGTATCAAAAGAAATGACAAAGAAACCGTTCCTACTACCTTTTCACAAATTACATTTGAGCGGCAAGAAAAAAAATCGCGTGAATATGATAAACAATTTGTCGATGGCGCAGTTGTAAATGATTTAGATTTATCCATTTTACAAGCTATTGCAAATAATTACATAAAAGGTATTAGTGTTGAAAGATATTTGCAACAAACTGGATTGGCCGAATATGGAGAGAATCTTAGGCTTAGGATGGCGGCTTTATTGTTATTTGCTAAAAGTATTGAAAAATGGCATCCGCGCTCCCAAATCAGAATTTTAAGAGTATCCGGCACAGAATTAAAGCCAGGTAGTCAATATAATGTCATTTCTGATGAGACAGTAACTGGGAATATTGTTGAACTCATAGAAAAATCGTGGCCAAGATTGCGTCCTTTTCTTGCAATAAAAGTATCCTTGGACGAAAGAGCAAAATTTGAACAAACATTTATTTACCCAGAAGATGCTACTAGGGAAGCTTTAATTAACGCGATTACTCATCGCGATTATGGTATTCAAAACGGGATAGATATTTTTATATTTACAGATCGAATCGAAATAAAAAGTCCAGGTGCCTTGTTATCCACATTGACCCTAAAAAATTTAGAAGAACTGAACGGGGCACATGAGTCTCGGAATCCTTATATTGCTAAAGTGTTAAGGGAAACCAAGTATATCCGGGAATTAGGTGAAGGAATGAAAAGAATGTTTGATTTAATGCGACAATCTGAATTGCAAAAACCCAAACTCTATTCTAATGCAACATGGTTCAGTATAACTTTTTATCATAAGTCGAGTTTTACCGCATTGGAAGAGCAGTGGTTGACCTTATTTTCATCGATGAATCTGACCCCAAATCAAAAAAGACTGGTTGTTTTAGGGATAGATGCAAGGCAGATTTCGCCAGAACAAATACAAAAGGCATTAGGTACGGAAGATACGGAAGTTTACCGTCAAGAAGTTACGCGATTGCGAAATGCAGGTATCTTTGAAGACATTAGAAGCAACTCTCAAGCTTTATCATATTCCAAACAACAACGCATTCCAAAAAAGAAAGTTCCTCGTTTTAAAGTCATAGCTCCTAAAGGCACATAAAACGGTTTACAAAAAATTCACCCTTGAAAAACTCGAAAACCAATGAGATATTCAAAACCTGTATTCATAAAATATATAATGGGGTATAATTTATCTATTGAAATCAGTAAGTTAGTCCATATTATAAAGACTGTTGAACCATCAGCCACACCGATCGGGCGAACTGGCAAAGTACAAGGCTAGAGTGGTCGCCCACAGCTTCATTGCCGAAGAAAGACTGTTGCATCATAGTCTTGCTTCTATCATCAGCTGAGACCCAAAATTTCATGCCTCAAATGTTTTAATTCATCCCTGTGTAAAGCGGCTTGTTCAAAGTCAAGGTTTTTGGCCGCCACCAGCATCTTCTTTTCTAATTGTTTTATCAGCTTAGCAATTTGTTTTTGGTTTAATAAGGCATAATCTGGTTTAGCCTTAGGCGTCGATTCTTTACCTACGGTATCGGTATAAATGCCTTCAATCAAATCTTTTACGCTTTTAACCACTCCTTTGGGATGAATGTTGTGTGCAAGGTTGTAATTGAGTTGTTTAGCCCTTCTTCTTGCAGTTTCCATCATGGCTCTTTGCATAGACTCGGTCATTTTATCGGCGTACAGAATGGCTTTTCCCTCTAAGTTTCTAGCAACTCGTCCTATGGTTTGAATGAGACTTCTTTCAGACCGTAAAAACCCTTCTTTGTCGGCATCCAAAATAGCCACTAAAGAAACTTCTGGCAAATCCAATCCTTCTCTTAATAAATTAATACCTACTAAAACATCAAACACCCCCAAACGCAAATCACGCAAAATTTCCACTCGTTCTACAGTATCAATGTCGCTGTGCAAGTAGCGTACTTTAACTCCGTTTTCTGACAAATAATCGGTTAGTTGTTCGGCCATTTTTTTGGTCAAAGTAGTCACCAAAACTCTAGCCGAATTATTCACGCGTAGGCGAATTTCCTGTAACAAATCGTCCACTTGGTTTGCGGCCGGACGAACTTCTAATTCAGGCTCTAATAATCCCGTTGGTCGGACAATTTGCTCTACTATCGATTGACTGTGTTTGGTTTCGTAGTCCGCCGGTGTGGCCGATACAAATACCACTTGGCGCATACGGTCTTCAAATTCTCTCAATTGTAAGGGTCGATTGTCTAACGCACTAGGTAGCCTGAAACCGTATTCAACCAAAGTTAATTTCCTAGCCCTATCGCCATTAAACATCCCACTAAACTGCCCCATCAATACATGACTTTCGTCAAAAAACATGATGGCATCTGCTGGTAAATAATCTATTAAGGTACTCGGAGGTTCTCCCGGTAGTGCCCCAGATAAATGTCTAGAATAATTTTCAATCCCCTTACAATGCCCCACGGTTATCAACATCTCCAAATCAAATTGCGTTCGTTGTTCAAGTCTTTGCGCCTCTACTAATTTATTTTCTTGGTAAAGACTAGCCAATTTCTCTTTAAGCTCTTGTTTGATGGTGTCAATCGCACGCAAAACCTTGTCCCTAGGAGTTACATAATGACTGGATGGATAAACGGTAAACCTCATCAACGATTGAAGAGGTAAGCCTCTTAAAGGATCAATCAATTGCATAGACTCAATCTGATCGTCGAGGATCTGAATTCGCAAGCCCCATTCGCTGTTCTCCGCAGGAAACACATCAATATTATCACCCCTAATCCTAAATTTTCCTCGAAAGAATTCTAGTTCATTTCTTTCATACTGCATTTTTATCAGCCGAGAAATAACCTCTTGGTGGGTTATTTTATCCCCTACTCGCAAAGTCAAGATCATTTGATGATAACTCTGGGGATTACCTATACCATAAATCGCCGACACCGTAGCCACCACCACCACATCGGGTCGCTCTAGAATACTTTTGGTACAAGATAACCTCAATTGCTCAATTTGTTCATTGATGGCACTGTCCTTTTCTATAAATAAATCGCGTTGTGGAACATAGGCTTCTGGTTGATAATAATCATAATAACTAACAAAATACTCCACCGCATTCTCAGGAAAAAATTCTCTAAATTCGGCGTACAACTGGGCGGCCAAAGTTTTATTAGGTGCAAATACAATCGCTGGACGGCCCAACCTAGCTATGGTATTTGCCATAGTAAAGGTTTTTCCGGACCCGGTGACCCCCAGTAAGGTTTGAAAAGCTTCACCACACCGTAACCCCTCAACCAATTGATCGATCGCATGGGGTTGATCTCCAGCGGGTAAGAACGGCGTATGCAAAATAAAAGGAGAGTTTGGAAAATTTTGTACTAAGGTATTCGTTGAGTTCATAATGTGGTTCATAAGAAGCACGGTTGCATCTTTGGTTTCATCGCGGGTGGATTACATGACTGCCTTAAGCATTTCACCCATGGATGGGTAGCCCGTAAATTCAGATGCTTGCGTGCCCTTTGATCTGGTAAAGACTATTGCGCCATCGGCTGGTGCAACCGTCTTACTCAGGTAATAGTTGCTGACCAGCCGGTTCCATTTTGAAGTATGATAAGAGAAAGTTTTACATTTTAATTTTCCGCTATGTTTAATAAAAGTCAACTCGGGGGTTTAATGAAACAAGCCCAAATGGTCAAAGATAATCTCAAAAAAGCTAAAGAACAACTGGCTCAACTCGAGGTAGTGGGCGAATCTGGGGGAGGAAAAATTAAAGTTATTATGGCAGGTGACCGTCAAGTCAAGCGAGTCGTCATTGCCGAAGCCTTAGGCCCCGATGACAAAGACTGGTTGGAAGATTTATTGGTAGTCGCCATCAACGATGCCAACCACAAAGTAGAGGATTTGAATCGCAACCTCATGCAATCGGTAGCACCAGGTCTTCCACCAGATCTACAAAATATGTTATAAATCTATCACTAGCGGCCTAGCTCAATTCATGGGTGATGCTACCCAGCCTGCCCATCTCCCATCCCCCATCCCCCATCCCCATTCTATCTCTCATAGCTTGCGATCGTATGACCGATAAGCCTATTTGTACCTATACCATGACAACCTTAGAATCCAATGGACTTGAAGAATTATGCCAGTCTTTAAGATGCCTACCTAGCGTTGGTCCTAAATCTGCAACCAAAATGGTCTATCATTTGTTACAAAATGACCGGGTAGGCGCCAAAAGATTGGCGTTAGCTTTGTTAAATGCGATTGAAACCATCAAACATTGCAACTACTGTTATACTTTAACACAAGACGAGGTTTGTCATATTTGTCAAGACACAACCAGGGATAATAGCCAATTGTGCATCGTGGAATCTCCCAGTGATATGGTTGCTTTGGAAAGAACTTTAATTTATAAAGGTAGGTATTTTGTACTCATGGGACACATTAACCCGATTGAAGGTCAAGGTCCTAACCAAATAGGTTTTACTCCTTTATTAGAAAAAATAAAATCCCACAAAGACAGTATTAAAGAAATCATTTTGGCAACTAATTTTACGCCCGAAGGAGAAATGACTGCCCATTTGTTGGCAGAATCATTAAAATTCACTGGTATTCGCATGACGCGTTTAGCACGAGGTATTCCCATTGGGAGCGAATTGGAATTTGTCGATTTAGCAACCATTTCTCATGCCTTGTCTGATCGGCAGTTGCGCCTTTAATGTCATGATGTCACCATCCAAAAACCCGTCATTGAAACCTAGCTCAAACACTACCCCTATGTTTTTAACCCCAAGCCCGTGGCACCGCTTTTCTGTTATAATGGTAGGCTAGGGTTTTCCAATTCAACGGAATTTACTGCCATGTAAATCAACTGGTTAGCTCAGCCTAATACCGTAATTTGACAGCCTGCGGTAACCCTTAGGGGCAAAGGTCTGAAGGATCATTTTTTACCACTCCATGTCTAATATGCACACCACACAGCTGACTCAAAAATTAGCTTTACCCGTTATAGGCGCCCCCTTGTTTATCATCAGTAACCCCAAATTGGTTATTGCACAGTGCAAGGCAGGGATCGTTGGCTCTATGCCATCTTTGAATGCCCGTCCACTCAGTCAACTAGACGAATGGCTTGCCGAAATTACTGAAACCTTAGCCTCTTACAATCAAGAGCACCCGGAAAGGCCGGCGGCCCCTTTTGCTGTCAATCAAATCGTCCATAAAAGCAACGAAAGATTAGAAGCTGATATGGAATTGTGTATCAAATATAAAGTGCCTATCTATATCACTTCTTTAGGAGCTAAGGAAGAAGTCTTTGACTTAGCTCATAGCTACGGAGCTATAGTATTTCATGATGTCATAAGCAACCATTTTGCCAAAAAAGCCATTGCCAAAGGGGCCGATGGAATTGTAGCTGTAGCCTCAGGTGCCGGAGGACATGCCGGCAGTAAAAGTCCATTTGCTCTGGTGCAAGAAATACGCGAATGGTTTGATGGTCCCTTAGCACTCAGTGGCGCTATCGCTCACGGGGGAGCCGTTTTGGCCGCTCAGGCCATGGGCGCTGACTTCGCTTATATAGGTTCAGCTTTTATAGCTACCGATGAAGCGCGAGCAAGTCCAGAATACAAACAGGCTATTGTGGATGCCAATTCAGATGATATCATTTACAGTAGTTTATTTACTGGGGTTTTAGGCAATTATTTAGCCCAGTCTATTAAGAACTCAGGCTTAGATCCTTATAACCTTCCTACAGGGGATCCCAAGACCATGAATTTTTCTAACGGTTTGAAGAAAGCTTGGAAAGATATTTGGGGGTGTGGACAGGGTGTAGGAATGGTTAAAAAAGTGGTCCCGGTTTCAGAGCTTATTGAGCGACTCAAAGTAGAATATGAAGCGGCTAAACTTAAGATTACCGCATCATAAATCCGCTGACTTTCCCACACAATGGTCCATCGGCGATGGATCCTAAAATCCGATCCTTGACCAAAGTTATGGGCACCCAGCTGGGACCGTATTGAGACTATAAGATGGTTGCACAACCCCAGACAATCTGCCCAATTACTAGGCTTAATCGCACTGCGCAACCATCGGAATCGACCAAGAGGGACATTCGCTGGTGGGCGCTCCCAGTCTCGCATATTGAGTATATGCGAGACTGGGAGCGGAAGCGCAATGGATAGCGCAACGAACTGGGACATAACGCAGTAATTTGGTAGTGTAGTAGGTTATGCAACAGTCTTCAATCGTCTTTCAGTGACAATCCAAATGAATACTGACAAAAATATCCTTATGATAGGTATAGGTAACAATGGAAGAATTGGTCACAGTATTTGTGACTACTACCTGAAAGCTGGATACCGAGTGTTCGCCACTACACGCCAGAAACCTATCTCATCCCAAGATGAATTAGCGTTGCCTCAAGAAAAATTCTCATTGTTTCACTCTGACTTATCCAATGTTGCAGATATTATGAGGATCGTTGATCAGGCTTGTGCCGAAATCATTATTTTTAATTTATCAAATTTTACGCCCTTTTCTTCTGAAAATAAGACATTAGCCGATAGGTCTGCACATCTTGTAGATTGTTTTCAAGCCCATATACAAATCCCCCTTCTGGTATCTTCTTATGTCGCCGAATCATACCTTAAGCGCCAAAAACCCGGTCTGCTCATTTTTCTAGGTGATGCCTTTCTACACAAAGGAGGAGTCTATCCTTATGAATATATCCACTACGGTGCCACAAAATGTGCCGCCTCAGAAATCACCAAAAGCATCAATGCAAAATTTGCTACCAGCGGTATCCGTAGCATTACTTTGTTATTAGGTCCCATCTTACCTGCGACACAAACCTCAGCAAAAACCAAGTCTAAATTATCACACGATTTGAAAGTGGTGGATAAAAGGGATGAAGAATGGATTGGTGTTGAAAGTGTCCTAAATACCATCGATTTTGTTATACAAAACAAATATATCTCCGAATATCTGTATATTGATGGCAACCGAAACTGGCAAACACTTAAAGAGTATTAAATGATTTTTTGATAAAAATTTAATATTCTTTTCAAATTTTTATCAAATTGATAGCCTCGTCGGGTTTTAGATTTTGCGGATTCGGATATTCTTGCCAATTTATCTTCACTCTCTCTACTTATGTTCCAAATCTTTTTGGCCAATGACTCAATGGATAAGGCTGGACATAAGTAACCTGTTTTTTGGTTGACGATCTCATATATACCGCCAACATTGTATGCAATGACGATCTTCCCTCTTAACATTAATTCAATAATAGAGGTGGGTATGCTTTCAAAAAAAGAGGGTTGAATAAAAAAAGTATATTTATCCGCAATGGTATCTAACCCTGATAAGGCTGAAAAAGTTCCTTCAAAAACCACTTGGCGTTGTAGTCCTAGGCATTTCACAAGTTGGCGAAGCGCCCCCTCTTCTTCCCCATCTCCATAGATGTGTAATCGGCAATCTTGATCAAGCAACACCAGATGATACCAAACCATGATGAGTGCGGCCACCCCCTTTTCAACCGATAAGCGCCCAATGTAAGCAAAATCGCGTCTATACACCTTAAACGGAGAAAGTATAGGTGATGGTGTCTCTATTAAATGCCTAATCAGGGTAATTTTGCCCTGGAATTGCCAATGCTCAGATACTCCTTTGACTACTTCTTGACAAGTAGCAACGATCCCTGAAATTTTATTCAGATAATCAGCATAATTACTTACAAACCAATGACTTGAATTCTGTTGCGGAACGGTATATTCAGTTAAAACCACGGGAATATTTTTATTTGATTGTGGGTGGTCTAACCAAGCACAGGCTAGTTTTCCTAAGGGATGTACATGAATAATGTCTGGTGCCCAAGCATTTATCTCTTCTACTCTATTCTTTATAAAATTAATTTCTATACGGTTGTCCTCTAAAGAAGCGTGGTACTCTTTCGGAAAGAAATATGGAATATGAAGGTCTGTTAATTTTTTAAGCCAAAATGGTTTACGAGGTCGTTCACCAATATAAACTTTAACTTCAATACCCTTCTCAGAAAGCCCTTTAGCCAATAAAAAGTTATAGTACTCACAACCACCAAAATTATTAAAATAACAAGCCAATATCGCTACTTTGTGTATTTTCTTAGGCATGAAGTATAGAGGGGCTATAAATGGAGGAAACTAGCTCTAAGCAAGACTGTTACACCATCGGATGGTGCCGCTCGGTGAGCTATCATAACGCTCGTTGGTGTTGCATATTGAGTATAAAGACTGTTGCACCATCGGCTGGCGCCGCGGTTGTCAAATTACTGCGTTATGTAGGTGCTTAAGTTCGTTGCGCTATCCACTGCGCTTCC
>JASGCH010000035.1 GCA_030054245.1 Gammaproteobacteria bacterium
GGTATTACCTCCTAGCGAGCTACTGTTAGTCAGGTTCAATTCAGACTTAAACGACAAATAGCCCTGAGTATCAATGGTAAAATTTTGAGCATCGACACCACTGATAGACCAAACCGGATTTAGCGCGTTGGTGGTATAGTGACCGATTTGTAGAAACGGTACCAGTGCAGTCGTCCATTGGTAACTTGCTGGAATGGAACCTGTATAAGCTACCAATCCGAGATTGGCTGGACCATCAATACTTGCAGATGCCGCATTCAAGTAGGACATTCGAAAATTAGTTATTGGACTTATTTCATTTTCGACGACTTGTCTAAATTGATAGCGATGCGAGCCAGCCAAAGCGGTCAATATACTTCCGCTGACCGTTGTCCAATTCAACCAATCGGAACTTAGATAAGTACCTAAATCATCGCGGATACTATTTTCAGATAAATGATCCACCACCCGTACTTGCCAAGTAGCATTTTCGACTAAATTTCCGATGATCACCGTAGGATTGCTGGTATAAGAATCCGTAGACGAAACCCCATCATCATTTTGAATCCGAGCTGTCACTGGAGGTAAAGCAGTTGTTACTAAGTTAGTAATGAAAACCGATTTATCTGAAACATTGCCAGCTAAATCCTCCTGATATAACCAATAGGTATGCGTTCCCTCACTCAAAGTCACATAATTTCCACTACCAACACTCCATTCGGTAGCATCATCCATACGGTAATACCAATTGGAGAACGGATTGGTATTCTCTACCCAATGTAAGCGTTGACTCGTCAAACCAGCATTAGACAAAAATGGAGGAGCTAAAGCACTTATTAAAGTTGCCTGAAAACGAGTCGAACTCGTTTCACCAAATTTTCCTTGGTAACTCACCTCGTAAAGATGTGTTCCCTCCTGCAATAAAAACTCACTAGAACCTGCAGGCAATGTCCATGTAGTATTGTTCGCCTTAATCTGTACCCTATTAACACTGGCATCATTCGCATTGAGTAGGCTCACCGTAGAATTATGAGTAACAAAATCTCTGTTACTCATACCACTGTCCGTAATGCTCACGCTCGGCAAGGGTACATTCGTTGCTTCATAAGTAACCTGAAAAGTCGCTACGGCACTACTATTACCCGCACTATCGGTTTGAATAACTTGATAGGTATGACTGCCTTCAAGGGCATTGAATAATGAACCGCTACCAGTTTGCCAAGTAGAAGAATCTATTTTGTAATGCCAAACTGCTCCTGATTCTAAACCTGAGACTTGAGCTACGGGATGACTGGCTCCCGCGCTAAGGGACACTAGGGGTGCCACTGGAGCCTCTTGGTCATAATGCACGGCATAGAATTGAATATTCCGGGTAACTCCTTGGGAAGTTTTGGTTTCTAGTTTGAGTAGATGGTCACCTGGTGTAGAAATTTTAAATTGCCCGATGGCACTCGCTGCCATAAATGTCTCAAACTCAGTACCATTCCATTTTAAAATACTGTAAGTGTCTCCAGCATCTAACCCAGCCACAGTAATGGTGGGTTGAATGTTGGTCCATCTATCTGTAGAGCTTTTGCCAGTATCAGACATCAAATTGAGCGTAATACCAGCGACCGAAGTGGTATCAATCACCAAGAGGGTATTGGAGGCAACACTCGTATTTTTTGCCTGATCTACTTGAACTATTTGATAGCTATGGGTGCCCGATTGTCCCACCAGATAATTTAACCTATCCCCTAATTGCCAATCTCCTGAATCATCCACTCGATAATACCATACAGCCTCAGGGGAATCAAGTTCACTCACCCACAAAAAAGCTTGGTTGGTCAGACCCTCGGCACCATCCGCTCTTAAAAAATTAAGAATTGGGGCACTAGGCAATACTTCATCAAAATAAATCCGTACTTCGTTACTTATACTCTTGTTCCCTGCAACATCTACCTGAAAAAAACTGTATTGGTGTAAGCCAGATGTCAGTGTGAAGTACTCTCCGGTGATCGGAACTGGGGTTTGATCATTAATCACACAGAAAGCCTGAGCATTTAAAGTATCCAGTCCAGAAATTCTTAACAACGCTTGATTGGTCGCAACAGTGCCACCTATAATCCCTTGTTCAGGAATTTCTAATTGCAAAGAAGCTGGTACAAAGGTATCGTAGCGATACGACATAATCGCACTAGATTGTCCATTACTCTTTACTTGGTACAAATGGAAGCCACTTTGTGCTTGCAATGTACTACCTGTGCCAGTCATCCAGCTATTTGCATCAATACGATATTCCCAAGTTTGATCTGACTCTAAACCAACAATTGGCAAATCATCCTCGTTACCAAAATAATTATCTCCTTGTTGAGTATGCGCACTCACTTGAAAACTCAAGTTACTCCTTGGGGTATTAGAGGGAGCTATCGGCAGACTATTCGATTGTATGATTCCCACCACTGATGAAATACTGGTATTTCCAGCATTGTCTATTTGTCTCAATTGGTAAGTATGGCTATTAGCAAGTAACATTAAGCTAGTGCCAGTGCCATTTTGCCAATTTCCACCATCAATTTTATACTGCCAAGTGGCGCCTTCATCGAGTCCCAAAACACGAGATACAGTTTCAGTGGTTATGTAGTTCCCCCCCAAAGAATCATTCTTGCCTACCGGTTCAAGCACAGGTACCGTCGGTGCCTCTCGATCTATCACCACCCCCTCGTAAGATTTTTGCGAAAACTGTCCAAAGCTATTGATTTGTCGCACCCTATAGTTGTGACTACCTATAAGAGTTGGTATCTCCCTAGCTTCCGAAGATTGGGTTAGTAAAGCAGGCATATCTTGCCAACCAAGGTCATCCACTTGATATTGCCATCCCGTATTCGGACTAAGACCTGTCACCACTAACTTCCTAGCATAAGAAATACCATCCAGAGTCGAACTACCCGTATCAAAAAAATCAATCGCTAGGTTCTGGCCAAAGTCCGCAGGAGCGCGATAAACCGACAAAGAATGACTGACATTAGACTCGTTTCCAGCTAAGTCTATTTGCTTAACCACATAGCTGTGTGTCCCCGAAGACAATGGAATAAAATATTGACCGTTGATGAGGTTTACATTTTGCCACTGTGACACTCCGTCCACTTGGAATACCACCTGCGTATCCTCCAAAGCTCCCAAAACTTCAATACCGTAAACCGAAGAACGCAACAAGGGGACCTCTGGCTTTTGTGTGTCTTTGGTAATGAGTAACTCCCTAAATGACACATTTCCATATCTGTCTAATTCTTGAATACGATAAGTATGCTTTCCTTCAGAAAGTACCAAGCTACTGCCATTAATGGGAACCAAAGCGACATTGTTATCTATGGAATAACTTAACTTGCTATCTACCCTTATACCACTTACATTAAGTTTACCATTGGATGTCACCCAGTCCATGGAACTGGGACCCGTATCGTCCGTCAAATAGACCGTCAAATTGTTATTGGGTATAGAAAGTAAGTCTAAATATAGACTCTGGGTATGGCTTATATTTCCAGCTAGGTCTGTAATTTTTACCGAATAATTGTGTGCCCCATTCAAAGCCAAGAAAGTACTTCCAGAACCACGAGTCCAACGCGACAGTCCATCGATGGTGTAACTAAATCTATCTCCATCCTGTAAGCTAGCGACAGTTATCGTCGGATCACGGGTCATAGAATCGGAGCCACTTACTCCCAGATCATTCACAGTTAAAGTAGGCACCAATGGAGGAGTATTATCAAGAGTAACCGTTATACTCTGATCAACGGGACCAACGCCAGAGATTCGACTATTTTGGCGTGCGACATAAGTATGTTTGCCTGCTGAAGCTAGGAACGAGTTACCTGAACCTGCCAACCAATTGTCTCCAATACCATCTATCTGATATTCCCAATCCACTCCAAAGCCTAAACCTGCCACCAAAATAGTCGGATTATAGGTCACTCCATCTACCTTCGATTGTCCAGTATCAGTCTTTAGTACGAGCTCTAAACTCGATAAATTCTTATCAAAATCAGTAGGTATCGTCAAAGTCAACTCCCTAGCGATACTACTATTCCCTGAACGATCTAGGCTAACCGCTGATACACGCACCGATCCCCCCGCAAGATGCTTAAGTTCAGCATTGTTTAAAAGGAACTGGTAATTTCCTGACGAATTCGACTCAGTAAGCGTAGTGGTATTCCCCGAAGTCTCTGAAGAAAAGGTAATTCTTACACTGTTCCCTGGTGTAGTACTGATTAAAACCTCACCCAATTGACCCGCTAAATGAACCTGTGGGGGTGTGATGGTGCCAACGATGATATTAAAAGTGATCGGCTCTGAATCTTGCCCAAAATAGTAGAAACTTGGATTGGTTAACTTGGCGCGTACACTAATACTCCCAGACCCTAACAATTCATAATCCTTACTCTCTAAGGCTATCTGAATAGGTTGGCTTAGCTGATCCTGGGTGTTAAACTCGACCGTTTTTTCTATCACCGCGGATGAGCCACTAAATAACACTTGCACCCGATCGCCAAGATTTCGACCAGATACTTCCACCACTCCCAATTTTTGGGCTATAAAATCAATATTCGCATCATTAAAGGATTTTCGCAATGCTGGTCCTAAGCCTATCACATAAGGTAATAGAGTAAAATCGTCAGACAAGGTCGTATCAGGAGAAGTTTTGAGTATTTGGCTAACATTGCCGGCGATATCTGTCTGCCTAACTTGCATGGTCCCCATACTGGTACTCAGGTTAACCAAAAAAGAGTTGCCTATACCCATCTGCCACCCTGTATCATTTAAGTTATATTCCCAAGTAGCACCCTGTTCTAAATTTTGAACCCATATGGTGGCTTGTAAGTCCTTTGATGGGGGATCATAAGATAAAGCCGGTGAGCTCGGTGGCGTATTGTCAAAAAGGAAACTTAAGCCAATTCCTTCCAATTGTTGGCCATGCACGGTATCTGATGCACGCACTTGATAAGAATGTTTCCCTGCCAAAGCACTAAAGGTACTGCCTGTCCCAATTGCCCAATCCGAGGTCTGATCGATTCTATATTGCCAATTAGCACCCGACTCTAACCCGGCCACGCGAATTGTGCTATTATTAGAAATGAGATCTACCGCTGAGCCTGTATCAGAAATTTCTAAGCCTAATAAGCTAACCTGTAAAATCGAGCTTTTGCTCCCGATAACTCCAGCCTCATTTTCCTGATAAACACGGTAGGTATGAGAACCTACCGAAGCATTCAATGTAGTGCCAGAACCTAGGTACCAATCGCTACTACCGTCCACTTGGTAATACCAATTGACATTGGGTAATAATCCAGAAACAACGATCGTAGGTATATTCGTGATCCCATCTTGGGTGTCGGACCCTAAATCACTGAGTAAATTAATAGTTGGCACTACCACGGTGTCCGTACTATAAAACACGGTAAGCTCGTTACTAGCCGCGCTCACATTACCCGCCTTATCGTATTGACGAACTTGGTATGTGTGGGTTCCACCTGACACTGTAAATTCTGAACCGTTACCTAAATTCCAACTATTCTGATCCGATGAAAAGTATTCCCAGAGACCACCACTCTCTAAGTTAGACACTAAAATGGTTGGGTTTGCTGTTCGGCGATCTATGCTGGAAATCCCCAAATCGCTGAGCAAACGGATTCCGGGTACGCTAGGTGCCACATTATCATATATCACCGTAATAGTCGAGGTATTTGACAAATTATCGGCTTGATCGTATTGTCTTACATGATACACATTGGTACCAATCTGAGCGTTAAAGGTACTACCAGTAACCTCTATCCAATCTGACAATTGATTATGGATACCATCAAGCCAACGATAGCGAAATTTACCGCCACCGTCGGTTAAATCGACTTGAACTCCATTATTTTTTGTAACCCAATCCGAAGAATCTGAACCACTGTCTTCAGTCAAGTATAAGTTTGGAGGTAGGGGGATACTAGCGTCAAGCGTCAAGGTTAATCGTTTAGTCGATATGGCGGTAACACCTTGCAATACTTGATTAACCTCATAAGTATGTTTCCCATCTTGTGCTATAACAGTGGTACCTAGTCCCTGAATCCAATTTAACCCATCTATTTTGTAACTCCAAGCAGAGCCATTTTCTAAGCCAACCACTTTAAGAGTCGATACATTCGTATTAAAATCTCCTACAGTACCTGAATCTTCAAAGGCCAGTCCTAAGAGTTGATTGGTCTGAAATGGGTCATAAGCCACTATCAAATCAGGGCTACGAGAGCTGGTATTACCCGCTATATCTACTTGATAAATACTGTATGTATGCGTTCCAGGGTCAGCCAAAAAAACACTCCCGATGCCTCTGATTGGCTCACCCATATTCTGATCCACTATATAATACCAGCTAGCTTGATTCTCAAGACCCATTGCTACCAAGGTAGGGTTCCCAGTGATACCATCCGATGGATTGATACCCGAATCCACCAATATAGACAGTTCGGGAGCTATGGGAAAATCTATATCTAAGACCAAATCCACTAGGGAAAATACCGCACCAGTTACACCCTCAGAACTCACCTGAAAGGCACGGTAAGTGTGGGTGCCATCCAGCAGATCAAGTGTCACACCCGTACCTTGTGCCCAAGTACCTCCATCGACTTGGTATTGCCAAGTACTCGAAAATTGTAAACCCTTCAGCGTCAGAATCGGATTATGCGTTACTGATGGGATTTCTGGTTGAGGCGTGTAATGTAATGAAAAATGAACCGAAGGTAGGGCAACATCATAATTAATGGTGTACAATTGGCTACTCGGACTGGTATTCCCAGCACCATCTACTTGTATAACTTGATAGGTATGCACGCCATTAGCCGCCTGAATTTGTGTACCGGATCCTAGTAACCAAGCCGCCTTATTATCGACCTTGTAATACCAACTAGCACCACTGAGTACATTTTGCACGGTTAGTGCAGGATTCCCCGTAACACCATCTGTTTCTAAGATTCCAGTGTCCAAATAAGTAATCGAAGGCGTCGCCTGATTCTGTGCTCGATAATTGGCAATTAAAGGTTTGCTGATTAAACTGACATTATTCGCCAAATCAGTTTGTGCAACTTCATAAGAATGGATGCCTGCACTTGCCTGAAATGTAGTTCCACTACCCCTGACCCAAGTACCTTGTGAACCATCAACACGGTATGCCCAGCTGTTGTTAGGACCCAGTCCAACAATAACCATAGTAGAATTATGGGTCACAGAGTCGCCGATAACCCCTGTATCAGACAACAACCTAACATTGATGCTACTAGGAATTTGATTGCTGTAAACAATCGTCTGCACATCACTAGCGGGTGAATACCGCCCGGCAACATTCATTTGCCTCGTTTGATAAGTATTAGCCCCCAGTGTCAAATTAAAAGTAGTACCCTCCCCACCCGCTCGCCACCTATCCTCATTATTGATTTTGTATTCCCAAAAAGAATTACTTTTTAAAGAGCTGATGTGCGCTTGAGAAGTATTGGTGTAAAGAACACCACTCACTACATTGCCCATTGGACTCGTGATATTAGGAGGCACTACGGCATTAGCATCAAAATTGAATTGGAACTCTTTGACTTCTGATAGAGCTCCGGCCAAAGAATTAAACTGAATCTGATAAGTGTGTTCCCCGGAAGAAGCCGTCAACGAACTCCCAGTACCTAATTGCCAACTACCATCATCCACTTTATACGACCATTTTAATTGACTTGTTAAATTGGTAATATAAACCAGTGGGTTTATCGTCAAATTATCTGTACTACTTCTCCCTGTATCAGAATATTGGATTTGTGGTACATCTATAACGCTAGGATGGTAGTTTAGCGAAATATAAGAAGAGGCACTAACTTTGGTCGTTATCGGATCAAAATTACGCACTTGATAGGTATGTACCCCACTTTGCGCGCTCAAGATGCTCCCCGTTCCTTGAAACCACTCTGGGTTATCGTCAATTCTATATTCCCAATAAGCACTGCTCGTAGAAACTAATAGGGTTGGATTATTGGTGATATGATCATCAGAATACCATCCCTTATCCATCAAATCGATGTGTGGTGCGTTTGTATTATCATAATTTACGGTGATAGTGGTTTCTGGACTAATATTCTGAGCCAAGTCAATTTGCCTAAACGCATAAGTATGCGACCCACCTCTTGCAAAGAAAATCGAACCATCGGTGGAATTCCATTGACTAGCGTTGTCTATCCTAACTTGAACGGTAGCTCCATGCTCTACTTGGCTCAGATATAATTTAGAGTCAATTAATTTGCCAGAACCATCTTCTCGATATAAAACATTCAGTCCAGTAGGTGTTAGCGAATCGTAGTCAATCGTTAACTCTTCACTCATGGAGCTGATATTTCCATAGTTATCGAATTGCCTTGCTTGATAAACAAATTTTCCCTCACGAGCGGGTATAGAACTTCGGTACCCAAGTTGCCACCCCTCCCAGTCACCGGTAGGAGTTCTGACTCGATACTGCCAATTAGCCCAAGGCTGTAGGTCATCCAAAATGATACTCGATTGGTTTGTAGTACCGTTTGGCGTGACAAATGAAGGCTCACCTAAGGGGGTCGCATCCACGCCAAACCGTAAGCTACTCGAACTAGCACTTAAATTTTGGACTTGATCGCCAGCGGTCGCGATAACTTCAACAAATCCTTTCAGACCCTTTGTTAAGTTAAAAATTTCGTTGGAACTGAGTTGGACCGATTGCCATGCCCCACTCGCCTGCACCGTTTTATAAAGTACTTGCTGATGGTTTTGATTAAACCGCCAAAACAAAGTAACTTGTGAATTTGCATCAGATAAAAACTGCACCTCTCCTCGTACTAAATCACTAAAATTTAACTCGCTCAGCCCGGTTTCTAGTTTAAGCTGAGGTGCCGATGGGAGTGTAGAATCTAACTCTAAGCTGACATTTGAAGAAGAACTGCTATTCCCAGCAAAATCAAAAACCGTGGCTTGTACGACTAAATTACCGTCCACCAAGGTTGCCAATTCTGAAGATGATAATGTGATAGTATGGATGCCCCTAGAGGATATATCTTTAGAAATCTGATGGTTAAAGCTATCCGTCAATGTTAGTTTGATTTGATAACCTATCGGTGCTTGAATTTGTGCTATCCCCGAGTAAAGTGCTTGTGCACGATTGATATGGTCTGCTAACTTAGTGATCATCGGTGCCTCAGGGACACCTTGATCCAATCTTAAATTGAATTCAGTTAAGGCACTCACATTGCCAGCTAAATCAGTTTGACGAATGCCGTAAATGTGTTGGCCATTTAAAGCGGTCAAGGTGCTACCAATACCCTTAATAGTAAGACTGTTATCTATTGAATAACTCCAGCTCGCCGAGCCTTCAAGATTACTTATGCTAACGACCGGTTGGTTGGTTATATTATCTTGTTGACTCGTTCCACTATCAACAAAAATTGGAATGGGTTTGGGGGGAGCAACGACATCAAATGGATAGGAAAAACTGCTAGATAGACTGGTATTGCCTGCGTTATCTCGAGCATTGATTTGAATCGTCGCGACACCATTAGACGCTAATAAAAGCCATTCGCTATTCGTTAAAGTTATCTGGGTAGTCGCCGAGTTTATAGTGTAACTCTTTGATAAAACAACCTTAGATAAATTTTCATGCAAAAAATTTACCGTCAATTGGGAGTATTCTTCAGCAACCACAGTCATCAAAGGTATATTGCCACCAGCAACAGCCTTTAATAAAGGCGTATCATAGAATGTAGCTTGCGGGGCACTAGGCGACATAGTGTCCAAAATTAATTTTAAGTGGGTCAGATATTCGGGTACCCACTTTATAGCCAATGCGGGAGCAG
>JASGCH010000268.1 GCA_030054245.1 Gammaproteobacteria bacterium
CAAGGGTGGCGGTAGTGCTGTTGGCTTTGACGCTAGAGGCTATACTCACCGCACTGTTGGTGTAAGGTCCACCCGAAAGGGTGCCAGATAAAGAATTGGTCACTTGGTTCACTTGTCCTATTGCCGACAATACATTGCCAGAAACCGTGGCATTGGAGCTACCCACTAGCGCTGTATCTTGGCTGATAGAAACTGTGGCAGAAGCTAAAGAACTGGTAATACCCGCCGTCTTGTTGCTGGTTAAACTGTTTAAGGCATTTTGGCTACTCGCAATACCCAAGGAATTACCGCTAACTAATAAGTTAAGGTCCCCCTTGTTGGTCGCAGTTTGGGCTATGGCTAGTGACGAATTGCTATTGTTGGTGACTGAGCTTACACCGGCAACATTGGTAATGCTAACAGAAGCTCCCCCTATAATAGATGCACTGGCTAAAGGGTTATTGCTTACATTGGCGGTATTAACAATGAACTGATTATTTAAAAGAGTACTTAAGGTGGAACTCAGCGTAACCCCGTTGCTAGGTACTGTAGCGGCGGCGGCAGAGAAGCTGTTGGTGTAGTTAGCATTCTGTGCGTAGGCAATGCCACCATACATTGAAAGCATACAAGCCCCAACGATTAATTTTTTTTCAAAAGATTGGCGTTTGTAAACTACCGTCCCATGGTTATGTTGCTCCTTGGGTTTAGATACAAGCCTAGACTTTGTGTTGTTCATGATGGTTCCTTTGGTAAAGTAAATATAAGAGTTATCGTAACTTATACAAAGCATCGATGGCCTACTATTAAAGGTACTGAGTTCCCACCATTTGTCTTAATGAAGAAACCGCTACATTATTAGGTTCACCACGACCCCACTGCCAAATAACTGCGTTAGGGGGTGTTCACCAGATGAACATCTTTGTTCATTCCGCTGGTTGCACGAACGAAAGTCTTGTAATTGGGTAGCTGGTCTGAGTTTACGCAAAGGTCTTGAATTTATGAATAAACCATAAATAGGAGGATTAATTTTCATAATGAGTATATGCGAGACTAGGAGCGCAAGCGCAATGGATAACGCAATGAACTGAGGTACATACATAACGCAGGCATTGGGTGGTGTAGTAGGTTGTGCAACAGTCTTTAGGATGGCTTTGACACATTTATACGACGGCTTATGCGTTATAATAGAGGTGTTGCCCAGCCGGCTGTCCGAGTTTTAAGAATACTTAATGTGCCGTGTTTTGCAATAACAGTTTGTAATAAGCTGATGTAAATTGTTTTTCAAAGAACAGATCAGAATCTTTGCGCGGTAGCAAATTAAATACAGCGAGGCTATAGAGTGGGAATTACTGACGAAAATTGTCGCCAGTGGTGCCACAGTCTGGTGGATGAATTTTCAAAAGCACAAGCCTACAAAAAAGCCTATAATATCATGACATTACGGGATGTTAGCTCAGCCGGTAGAGCAGCGGACTTTTAATCCGTTGGTCGGGAGTTCGAATCTCCCACATCCTACCAATCCTATGAATTCTACCAAATTCCTTATTTGGTCAGATCACTCGCAATCCATTCACATAACCCACTGACAAAGAAGTAAAAATCTAGTTTTATCCTGAAATCATGGCGATTTTCATGACTAGGTAAGGAGGATGCGTGCTTTCATGAAATAGTATGGAGTTTGTTTGGTTTATACGAAACATATTCCGACTACCGAGGGTTCATCCCTACTATACACCGGCAGGACTTTTCTGGCTTACAGCCGATCACCCTGTTCAATGATGGTGGCACTTAAAATCAATAAATTCCGCTGGTTGTTCTCTATAAAATTAAATAAAAGCAGTGGCGTCAACGGTTCTTTTATGGGTAATTAAAAATTCTTGCGTAAATCCAAACCCGAGTACAGCGAGGCTACTTGCTCTTGGTAGCCGTTGAATAATTGGGTTTTCCTTCTTTTACCAGAAAACCCAGAGGCACCGATGATTCTTTCCGAAGCCTGGCTCCACCTAGGATGATCAACTTCGGGGTTTACATTCGCATAAAACCCATATTCTTGCGGAGCTTGTCTATTCCATGCGGTTATGGGGGGCTCTGCGCTGATGCGTATTTTGACGATGCTTTTGGCACTTTTAAAGCCATACTTCCAAGGTACTACGAGG
>JASGCH010000269.1 GCA_030054245.1 Gammaproteobacteria bacterium
ATATTCTGAGCAGTAAAGCTAATAATATGCCGAAATACAATTCCATCTCGATATCTGGCTACCATATACAAGAAGCCGGCGGGTCGCAATCACTAGAATTGGCTTTTACCCTAGCCAATGGTAAGGAATACATAAAAACCGCTTTGGCTCGAGGTTTGAACATTGATGATTTTGCTGGTCGTTTATCTTTTTTCTGGGGCATTGGTATGAATTTTTATTTAGAAATTGCCAAAATGCGAGCGGCACGGTTGTTATGGTATCGAATTATGCAAAGCTTCGGGGCACAAAATCCCAAAAGCCTCATGTTGCGTACCCATAGCCAAACCTCTGGGTGGTCTTTAACCGCTCAGGACCCTTACAATAATATTGTGCGCACAACCATCGAAGCCATGGCCGCTGTTTTTGGGGGAACCCAATCCTTACACACCAATAGTTTTGATGAGGCCATCGCCTTACCCACCGAGTTTAGTGCACGCATTGCCCGCAATACCCAAATTATTTTGCAAGAGGAAGCCCATATTACGCATGTCGTTGACCCTTGGGGTGGTAGTTATATGATGGAAAAATTAACCCAAGAAATGGCTGATACAGCTTGGGAGTTGATCGATGAAATTGATAAAATGGGCGGAATGCAACAGGCTGTGTCTTCTGGTTGGGCAAAAATGAAAATTGAAACAGCGGCGGCGACCAAACAAGCTCGCATTGATTCCGGCTTAGATACCATAGTCGGTGTAAATAAATTCAAGGTGGTTAATGAGGAAGAAGTGACAACCCGAGAGATCGATAACATCCAAGTTCGAGAGCAACAAATTGCTCGACTCAAGAATATCAAGTCTCAAAGGAATGACAAAGCCGTTGTCGATGCTTTGCATAGACTGGAAAAAGCCGCACTAGATCCTCAAGAAAACCTTTTGGAATTAGCCATTGAAGCGGCCAAAGTGCGTGCAACGGTTGGCGAAATTACCCAAAGTTTAGAAAAAGTATTTGGCCGGCATCAAGCAGATACCCATAAAATTAGCGGAGTATATATCGCACATTACCAAGATTCTCATCATCAAATTCAAGACATAAGGCAACAAACTGCGGAGTTTTTGAAAGACTTTGGGCGTCGCCCCAGAATCATGATCGCTAAATTAGGGCAAGATGGTCATGATAGAGGCGCCAAAGTGGTAGCTTCGGCTTATGCAGATATGGGATTCGATGTTGATATAGGTCCCCTGTTTCAAACACCCTCTGAATGTGCCAAACAAGCCATCGAAAACGATGTACATGTTCTGGCGATATCCACACTCGCGGCTGGTCATAAAACTTTATTACCTGCAGTGATTGAAGAGCTAAAACAACAAAAAGCTGAAGATATTTTAGTCGTAGCAGGAGGGGTTATCCCTAAAATAGACTATGATTTTTTATTGTCCAAAGGAGTAAAGGGTATTTATGGACCAGGCACCCCCATCCCCCAAAGCGCTAAAGATTTAATTCGATTGATTAGGGAAAATTTGCCAGTATAAGACTTTGTAAAGACTGTTGCACCATGACCATCTTCGGAAAAAGACTGTTGCACGATCGGCTGGTACCGCGGGTAAACTGCCCAATTATTGCGTTATGCGAGACTCACCAGCGAATGACCATCCGAGTAAATTCCGCTGGTTGCGTTGTGTGCAAACGCCTTGTACTTTGACAACTCACCGAGCGGCACCAGCCGATGGTGCAACAGTCTTGTCTTTTAAAACTCGTTTAACAGCTGGTTAAACGAGTTTTACCAGCTGTTTACCAAAATTCTTGCCAGCTAATAAGTTCAAAAACGCTTGTGGAGCGTTTTCTAGTCCTTGGACCACGGATTCGCGCGGTTTAAATGTTCCGGTGCCAACCAACTGACCCAATTCTTGCAGGGCTTCAGGCCATATTTCCATGTGTTCGCTGACTATGAACCCCTCAATAGTCAAGCGATTGACTAAGAGCAAAGTCGGTGCAGTCATAGGCAATGCTTGCCCGTTGTATCCGGCAATCATGCCGCACAAAGCGATGCGAGCAAAAGGGTTTAATCTCAACATAACCGCGTCGAGTACAGTACCACCCACATTTTCAAAGTAACCATCCAGCCCTTGTGGGGCAACCTCTTTCAGCGCTCTGG
>JASGCH010000036.1 GCA_030054245.1 Gammaproteobacteria bacterium
TTTCCTCGGCACTGACGACATCAAGGAAAAATAAGGCTTCTGTTGACTGCATATAGACTCGCCGTGTTATATCATCGCTATGAACTGATCAAAATTCGCTGAACAAGCCATTTTAAGCTACTTTTTTAGCTTTCTCAAATGCTTCTTCAATATTACCCACCATATAAAAGGCTTGCTCAGGTAAGTGATCGCACTCCCCACTGACGATCATCTTGAAGCCCTTAATGGTGTCAGACAAAGGCACATATTTCCCAGCTGACCCGGTAAATACTTCTGCCACATGAAACGGTTGAGATAAAAATCTTTGAATTTTCCGTGCTCTAGCCACCACCAATTTATCTTCTGGAGCTAATTCATCCATCCCTAAAATCGCAATAATATCGCGTAATTCTTTGTATTTTTGCAAAGTACCTTGTACGGCTCGAGCCGTTTGATAATGCTCAGCACCCACCACATTAGGGTCTAACTGGCGACTCGTCGAGTCGAGTGGATCAACCGCGGGATAAATCCCTAAAGCCGCAATATCCCTAGACAACACCACTGTGGAATCCAAGTGGGCAAAAGTGGTCGCCGGCGATGGATCGGTTAAGTCATCAGCTGGCACATACACTGCTTGAATAGAAGTAATGGAGCCCACTTTGGTAGAAGTAATGCGCTCTTGCAATCGCCCCATTTCTTCCGCTAAAGTGGGTTGATAGCCTACCGCTGACGGCATTCTACCCAACAAAGCCGACACCTCAGTGCCCGCCAAGGTATAGCGATAGATATTATCCACAAAAAACAACACATCACGACCTTCGTCTCGAAACGATTCGGCGATGGTCAAGCCAGTTAATGCCACTCTCAAACGATTACCTGGGGGTTCGTTCATTTGCCCGTAAACCATAGCTACCTTAGATTCCGGTAAATTTTCTGAGTTGACCACCCCAGATTCCATCATCTCGTGATAAAAATCATTGCCTTCACGGGTTCTTTCACCCACCCCTGCAAATACCGATAAGCCAGAATGGGCTTTGGCAATATTGTTGATGAGTTCCATCATATTGACGGTTTTTCCAACACCCGCTCCGCCAAACAAACCCACCTTACCCCCTTTAGCAAAAGGACAAACCAAATCGATAACTTTGATCCCGGTTTCTAAGAGTTGTTGGGAAGGTGCCAGCTCTTCATACAAGGGAGCAGATGCGTGGATTGAAGCCAATTTGTCGGATTGAATGGGTCCTCGTTCGTCGATAGGTTGCCCTAGCACATCCATAATGCGCCCCAAAGTTGCTTTGCCCACGGGCACGACAATGGGTGATCCGGTATTGGTAACCATCAAACCTCGCCGCAAACCATCGGACGATCCCAAAGCGATGGTTCGCACCACGCCATCGCCCAATTGTTGCTGAACTTCGAGAGTCAGGGATGAGCCTTCTAAAGTTAAGGCATCATAAATTTTTGGCATTTCGCTTCGATGGAACTGCACATCAACGACGGCACCGATACACTGAACAATTTTACCTTGAGCTTTTTGCATTTGTTTACCTTTCAAAATCTATCTTATCCATAATGGGCTCGCCCTGGAATTACCAAGGCGTTGCTTTGAGTTTGCCAGCCACCAAGTTGATCTAAACAGCCGAGGCACCCGCGACAATTTCAGATAATTCCTTGGTAATGCTACTTTGGCGACTTTTGTTATAATCTAACTTCAATTCGGCAATGACATTGCCCGCGTTGTCTGTGGCTGCCCTCATAGCCACCATACGACCCGATTGTTCAGAAGCAATATTTTCGACCACTGCATGATAAATCAACGACTCAACATACCGCTTCATAAGTTCGTCCACCACTACTCTGGCTTCGGGTTCGTATAAATAATCCCACTGCCCCTTGGGCACGCTACCATCTTCAGGCTTCATGTCTTCAATCGACAAGGGCAATAATTTATACATAACCGGCTCTTGCTTCATGGTATTCAAGAAGGTCGTATAACATAAATACACTTCGGCGATGTCACCACGAGCGTAGGCGTCTAACAGCACTTGCATAGAACCCAACAATCTCTCAAGGTGCGGGGTATCACCAATCTGGGTCACAGAGGCAACTACTTTGGCACGGATGCGATTCAAAAACCCTAGCCCCTTGTTACCAATCGCCACCGCACGGACGCTTTTTCCTTGGCTTTGTAGCTCTTTAATTTTGTGGGTTAACAAGCGCAGGGCATTGGTGTTTAAGCCACCACACAATCCTTTATCGGTGGTTACCAATATAATGCCGGCTTCTTTGCTCTGGACATTGGCGCGTAAATAAGGATGGACATACTCTGGGTTGGCAGTACTTAAATGCAGAGCAATGGAGCGCACCTTCAGGCTATAAGGCCTAGCCGCTCGCATACGCTCTTGAGCTTTGCGCATTTTAGACGCGGCCACCATTTCCATGGCTTTGGTTATTTTTTTGGTGTTTTCAACCGATTTAATTTTTAAACGAATTTCTTTACCAGCTGCCATTTTAATCCTTCCATAAACAAGGGGTTAATCACAAGACTAGCGCACCACATTGGACTCTGTAGAGCCCATCAGTCCTTTCTCAATAAACCCTAAAATATCTTCTTGTAGGCTACAATGGCTTGCTGTAAAGACTCTTCAAGGTCTTTACTCAAGGCTTTTTCTTGTTCCATTTTAGACAACAGAGAACCATAGTTTTGTTTCAAATAATCGTGCAACCCCGTCTCAAACGCCAATACCTGAGAGACTTCTAGGTCATCCAATAAACCCTTATTCACAGCATACAAACTCACTGCCATCAAGCTTATAGGCAAAGGAGAGTACTGAGCTTGCTTTAACAACTCAGTAACTCGGGCACCACGATCCAATTGTTTTCGAGTCGCCTCATCCAAATCAGAGGCAAACTGAGCAAAAGCCGCCAATTCTCGGTATTGTGCTAAGTCCGTACGAATACCACCAGACAAACCCTTCACGAGTTTGGTTTGTGCCGCGCCACCCACCCTAGATACGGAGATTCCCGCATTAATGGCGGGTCTAATGCCAGCATTAAACAAACTGGTTTCTAAAAAAATTTGACCGTCTGTGATAGAAATGACATTGGTAGGGACAAACGCCGATACATCGCCAGCTTGTGTTTCAATAATCGGTAGCGCGGTTAAAGAACCCGTTTTACCCTTTACTTCACCCTTGGTAAATTGCTCTACATAATTTGAGTTGACCCGAGCCGCGCGTTCTAGTAGCCGGCTGTGTAAATAAAATACATCACCTGGAAAAGCTTCGCGACCCGGTGGCCGCCTTAAAAGTAAGGACACCTGCCTATAAGCCACTGCTTGCTTAGATAAATCGTCGTAAATAATCAGTGCGTCTTGTCCACGATCACGAAAGTATTCTCCCATCGTACAACCTGAATAAGCCGACACATACTGCATAGCCGCCGACTCAGACGCAGAAGCCGCCACTACTATGGTATAATCCATGGCTCCAGCCTGCTCCAGCGAACGCACGACATTTTTAATAGACGAGGCTTTCTGTCCTATGGCCACATAGATACAAGTCATATCTTGACCTTTTTGGTTGATGATGGTATCTATGGCTACCGCAGTTTTTCCAGTTTGCCGATCGCCAATAATCAGTTCCCGTTGTCCCCGACCAATGGGCACCATAGAATCGATGGACTTCAAGCCCGTTTGCATGGGTTGACTAACCGATTGCCGAGCGATTACACCGGGTGCGACTTTTTCAATCACATCGATCATTTTAGCATTGATCGGGCCTTTGCCATCAATCGGCTCCCCTAGTGCATTCACTACGCGACCTATGAGTTCAGGACCTACTGGCACGGCCAAAATTCTTCCAGTACATTTTACCGTGTCTCCCTCAGAAATATGTTCGTATTTTCCTAAGATCACCGCACCAACTGAATCTCGCTCTAAATTCAACGCCAAACCAAATGTATTATTTGGAAATTCCAACATTTCCCCTTGCATGACATCAGACAAACCGTAAATACGACATATTCCATCAGCCACCGAAATAACCGTGCCTTGCACACGAATTTCCGCTTGCGACACCAGATTTTCGATTTTATTTTTTATCAAGTCGGATATTTCTGATGCATTTAATTGTGCCATAACCAAAACCTCTTATACTTAAAATAATGATGAACTAACTACCAAAGACCTAACTCACGCGTCTCTAGTTATGAAGGAATATGCGAAGTAAAACCACCCTTTTTCAGACCCATCCTAGCTTATTTCGGTGCGTTATTTAATTAAGTTCTTAATAACCCCAGCTAGTAAAGTACATGGATAATTACTTCAAGCCAGCAAAGCACCACGCAAGCGCTCAATTTGGTGATGAATAGAACCATCCAAAACTTCATCTCCTACGGTCACTCTGACGCCCCCAATTAGAGAGGGTAGCACAGACTCAGTGATGCGCAGTTTACACAGAAACTTGCGTTCTAAAGACTCTAGTAAAGTCGATTTCTCTGACTCAGACAAAGGGAATGCCGACTCCACACGCGCCTCCATAATACCCGTTCTTTGATGGACCCATTGTAAAAAATGTGGCAACAAAAAAGGGATGATCTCAAACCTTTTGGCGTCAACAATGACACGCATAAAATTCATCTCGATCTGTGCCAAAGCTGGTGCAACATCTACATCAACTGGATTAATTTTTAACAAAATGTCCAAAATGTCTTCAGGTAAGGCATTCGGATGCCTAATAAATTGGACCAAAGACTCGTTTTCTAAACTCTTACTCAACCCAGCTAACCAAGCCGTCACCTCATCAAAATGCGTTGAGCTAAGTTCTGTCGAATCAATCAGCACTTTATACAATGCTTCCGCGTAAGGTCTGGCAATGGTAGATATATCAGCCATATCGATCTAGATTTGAAATTTTCTCGCTTACAAATGTTTGGGTAACTGCCGTAGGATGTCGCTATGCACTTGTGCATTCACTTCCCTAGTCAAAATTTGCTCCACGCCCTGAATAACCAAGACAGCAACCTTCTGACGCAGTTCTTCGCGAATAAGCTCCACCTGCCGGGTGATTTCTTCATTCGCTTGTGCCAATATCAATTTAGCCTTTTCTTCGGCTTGTTTATGGGCATTGTCAATAATAGAGCTAGCTCTAAGTTCAGCTTGGTTTAGCCTAGCCTGACTTTCGACTTTCACTCTAGCCATTTCCTCATGGACTTTCTGGTCGGCCTCTTGCAAAGCCAGTTTGGCTTGATCGGCAGAGCGCAAACTTTCAGAGATTTTTTGTGCCCGCTCATCTAAAGCCGCAGACAATGGTGGCCAAACAAATTTCACAGTGAACCACACCAAAATGCCAAAAACCAAAATTTGTATAATCAACGACGCATTTATACTCACAATTTCTCCTTCATACTGGTAGCTACTGGTATTGAACCCCTACATTGGCACTGTGTCCACGCCTTTTTGAGGCACAACACAGATGCTAGGTAAACAAGTTCTTTTATTGTGGTAAAACAAACGGATTGGCAAAGGCAAACATCAAGGCAAAACCTGAGGCAATAAAGAACACTCCGTCCACCAAGCCAGCAATCACAAAAAACTTGGTTTGTAATGGATTCATCAACTCTGGTTGCCTAGCCGCAGCTTCTAAATATTTGCTACCCAACATCCCTACGCCTATACAGGCACCAAGTGCCCCCAAGCTAATCATCAACCCAGCCGCTAAAGCTACAAAACCTAACACATTTTCCATAGATGTCCTCTCGTATAAGTAATAAAAAAGTTAATGAGTTTCATGCGCCTGCCCCAAATACACCAAGGTCAAGGTCATAAAAATGAACGCCTGCAACGCCACAATTAAAATATGAAAGATCGCCCAAACAGTACCGGCAATCAATTGCCCTATTGGCAGTAAAAACCCCGAAAAAGAGGCCGCCGCCCCCCATCCGAGCATAGCGATCAGTAAAAAAACCAACTCACCGGCAAACATATTGCCAAATAAGCGCACACCATGCGACAAAGTTTTGGCAACAAATTCGAGCAACTGAAAAGCAAAGTTCAAAGGCATAATCACAGGATGCGCCCCAAATGGAGTGGTAAACATTTCGTGCATCCAACCACCAAACCCTTTAATTTTGACATTGTAAAACAAACACAACAACAATACCGAAACAGACAAACCCATGGTAATGGAAACATCTGCGGTTGGGACTACCCTAAAATAGTGGATTTGATTCTCTAATCCAAAAATCGGAATGATGAGTCCAAAAAATAAATCGACTGGTAAAAAATCCATGGCATTCATCAAAATCACCCAGACAAAAACTACCAAAGCCAGAGGAGCAATGAGTTTTCGACTCTTTTCGTTATGAATATTCATTCGCGCTTGCGAATCAACCATTTCAAACAACAATTCCACCGCCGCCTGCCATCTACCGGGCACACCCGAAGTAGCTTTTTTGGCTCCGTACCACAAGAAGAAACAAGCTACCGCCCCCAATATCACGCTCCACAAAATAGAGTCTAAATTAACGACTGAAAAATCAATAATCCGAGTAGCTCCCTCTTGATTGGTCAGAAACTGCAAATGGTGTTTAATGTACTCACTAGGTGTTGCGGCCATAATCAAAAAACAAAAAATTCAATACCAAGGGGCAAAAGTCTTAAAGTTTACCTAGAAAATTTGACCGAAAACAGCCAAAAAGTCACTACTGACAGTGCCACCCCCATCATCACATAACCCCACGCCAGCTTATAGACATAGACTTGGATGATGTACAAAAACACGAGAGGTACAAACAGTTTAACCATTTGCAAGCCATAAAATACCAGCACAAAGAGTCTTTGGTCTGCCACACCACCCAACCCGAGCACTGCCAACCAAAACAACAATCCAGGCAACACTACGGCTAAGCTACCCACGGTATATGAAACAAGGGGACCTTCTCCAACAAAAAAAGACAAAAAAACCCCTACCAAGATACCTGCTACTACTTGTCCGAGAACGATAAGGCCACCTACCTGTTTAATGGCTTGGATGTTCTGAGGTTTCATAGCCTAGGGAGAAGTAACAGCCTGAAGACACCCCTTAAAAATGGACCGTACGACTTCTTAACTAACTTATCACGCGAATAAACCATACACTCTCCCTCTGTGCGCATTCATCCTATTATAACCTAATTCCCACTTATTCTTTACATCTTTTCTAGGCTCGCCAGCGGACTTTATCATCAAAAAGGTACATTCACAGATACCATCAACTTGCACCGGTAATAGGTATTTTAACATAAATTTCCCCAACACTAGACCTTCGCTGGGAGCAAAAAAACTTTAGCTGGGCGATTTGGTAGTCCGTTGGCGTTTACACAAAAGTCTTCACATAAAATTAACCGGTGACTGAATTAAACCCAAACCCCTTCCACATTAGCTAGATTTTAAAGCAAAATCCCAACCATCACGACAAATGATTACTCAAAATCTTCGACAGCTCAAACATAGAAACCTGTTTTTTACCAAAAATCGCCAATAGCTTATCATCTGCATTGATATTTCTTTTGTTGGCGGCGTCTTGCAAATTATGCTTCTTGATGTATTCCCAAATTTTAGCCACCACCGCCGTTCTAGGCATAGCTTGGCTACCAACCACCGCCGCTAAAGCTGGGCTTACATTCATAGGCTTCATAAAAGCTGAATTTTGTCCTTGACTCTTGTTTGTAGTTTTTTTCTCTGGCATAAGAACTCCTTTAATATAAAATGTAACCGAATATAAAATGTTTTTTTTTGATCAACTCTTCTATTATAGCCTAGGTTTGGTATTTTGACATTGTAAACAACATTTCCTCCATTTTGGAGGAGGTACACCAGAACTCCCTTACAACTCGCGGCATCCCCTCAATGTATGTATTTGTCCCAACATAAATCTATAGTCCAATTGAAGTTGGGTAGTGCTTTGATTGTGGCTCTAAGCATAGTGCTCATCGCACGCTTCATGTATTTACAAATTTGGGATCATGATGATTTATTTTCTCAAGCAGAGAATAACCGCACCATCTTATTGCCAATAACACCCACCCGGGGGAAAATACTCGATCGCCATGGTGAAACTTTAGCCACTAATCAAATATATTTTCAAATAGTATTACATCCTCATAAACTGTCCAAAGGTCTAAAAGAAGTCCTACTGTCTCTAAAGCCATTGCTAGACTTGGATGCAGAAAAACTTTATTCTAAGCTGTCAAAAAAATGGTCGTATAAAACCCCGATTATTCTTAAGAAACCATTAAGCGACGAAGAATTAGCCAAATTTTTGAGTCAACAATATCGATTTCCTGAATTAGAGTTATCGACTTATACTGAGAGATATTACCCATTTAAAGACAGTGCCAGTCATGTTTTAGGTTATGTGGGCGCAATCAGTAAACAAGAATATAAACATTTAGAAGCAAAAGGTAAACATGGGAATTACCGAGGAACTAGCGCCATAGGCAAAACCGGTATTGAGCAGTATTATGAAGAACAACTACATGGAACCACTGGACTACAAACTCTAGAAGTCACCGCATCCAGCAAGATTACGCAATTGGTAGAAGACAACCCAGCTGTGCCTGGCGTCACCCTACGCCTATCTTTGGATATAAAACTACAACAACTTATTGAAAAACTTTTGGAAACTAAAAAAGGTGCAGTGGTGGTACTCAACGCCCAGTCTGGTGAGATTCTAGCCATGGTTAGTAAACCCAATTACGACTTAAATTTATTTAATAACGGAATCCGTAAAACCGATTGGGAAGAATTATTACACAACGAAAACAAACCTTTACTACACAGAGCGTTAAATGGCGTCTATCCTCCAGGCTCTACTTATAAACCCTTTATGGCTTTGGCGGCTTTAGAATTAGGTGTACGCAAACCAGAAGATAACCTAGTCGATCCGGGTTATTTTCAGCTAGGCGAACATATTTTTCTTGATGATAAACCGGGAGGGCATGGGGTGGTGAATATGTACAAAGCCATTGTTGAATCGTGCAACACTTATTTTTATAAATTGGCTTTTGATATGACTATAGATAGAATCTATAACAAGTTGTATGAATTTGGGTTTGGTCAGACCACGGGGATTGATTTGCGACATGAAGCCAAAGGTATCTTGCCTTCAGTTGCCTGGAAACAAAACCAAGCACAGTATCAATCCAATCCTCAATGGAGTTTAGGAGACACCATTTCAGTGGGCATAGGACAAGGATTTAACAGCTTTAGTCCACTACAATTAGCGGTTGGCGCGGCTTTTATAGCCAATGGGGGGTATAAAGTAACCCCTCGCCTGCTATCCTCCCAAAATCTGGTGTCCGGGACGACTCTATTTCAGCCTAATAGGACTAAACTTCCTATACAAACCAAGAACTTAGAATTTATTACCCAAGCTATGCAGGGGGTAAACCAAACGGGTACAGCCCGAAAAGCCTTCAGTGGAAGTTCTTATTTTTCCGCAGGAAAAACCGGAACTGCACAGGTATTTAGCCTCAATCAAGGGGAAACCTACAACACCAAAACCTTATCTAAAAAACTTCACGATCATGCCTTGTATATAGGCTTTGCCCAACAAAATTACCAGCAATACGCGATTTCAGTGGTGGTTGAAAATGCTGGATTTGGAGCTGAAAGTGCCGCGCCCATTGCCCGCCAAGTATTTGATTATTTAATGAAA
>JASGCH010000037.1 GCA_030054245.1 Gammaproteobacteria bacterium
GGAATACAGAAAGCCACTATCCAAAGCCCAAGAGGAACCTATAAAATGAGCCGAGCTGGAAATCCCATACAAGATATTTACCTACGCGAGGTAAAAAATAAAGAAAACAGAGTGTTGAAGGTGGCGATTAAAGGTTTGGCTGACCCCGCGAAGGGGTGTAAATTGTAAATCTTGTTGACTGCGTTAGGGGGTGTTTACCAGCGAATGGTCATCTTCGGAAATGAAGATGGGGCGTACGCGGAAGCCTCGTACTTTGACGACTCACTGAGCGGCATCAGCCGATGATGCAATAATCTTGTAATTAGGGTAGTCACCCAAGATGGTGGCAAGGGTCTTATCTTTTGGTTGGTATTTTTAAACTATGAAAACACTTTATGATCCGGTAATTCTGGGAGATATGTTGCTCGATTCTCGGCTGATTATGGCTCCTCTCACTAGAAACCGTGCACCACAAGCTTTGCCAACGGATTTGATGAAAGAGTACTATGTGCAAAGGGCGGATCCAGACATTAATGTGGCGATGATTATTTCTGAAGCCACCGCTATCAGTCCTGAAGCTCAGGGGTATGTGGATGTACCGGGTATCTGGAATGCCGAACAAACCCAAGCTTGGAAGCATATTGTGGATGGAGTTCACCAAAAGGGGGCGAAGATCGTCATGCAACTTTGGCATGTGGGGCGCGTGTCCCATACCAGCTTACAACCAAACGCAGGAAACCCCTTAGCTCCCTCGGCTATCCTTGCTAAAACGCGTACCGCGTTGTACGACAATGGAGTGATCAAATTTATTCCAACTTCTATGCCGAGAGCTATACAGCTGGCCGAAATAAACCCCATCATTGAGCAGTACCGACAGGCCACAGAAAATGCCAAAAAGGCTGGATTTGATGGGGTAGAAATCCACGCCGCCAATGGCTATTTGATTCAACAATTTTTGAGCGATGCCAGTAATGTGAGAACGGATGAATATGGGGGAAGCATTTCAAACCGTATAAAATTTTGCTTGCAAGTGGTAGATGTGGTGACTAAAATGTTTGGCGATCATAAGGTGGGCATTAGGCTTTCTCCAACTACCAAAGCCAATGACATTGCCGACAGTCAGCCAAAAAAATTGTACAGTGCGTTATTATCAGAGCTGGCTAGCTATAAGTTGATGTATATCCATTTGATTGAAGGGGACACTGGAGGAGACAGGACCCACCAGTATCCCAATACCGAGCCAGTCGATTATACCGAATTAAAAGATATCTACCGACAAGCTGGTGGCAACGGTGCTTGGATGTTAAACAATGGTTATACTGAAGAATTAGCCAGCCAGTCCGTATTAGAAAGGGCTGACTTGATTGCTTTTGGCAAACCCTGTATTGCTAACCCAGATTTGAAGCTGAGATTCAAACTCAACGCGCCATTAAACCCAGTTAATTTTAAGACTTTGTACGGAGGTGGCGCACAGGGCTACACCGATTACCCTTTTCTTGCAAAGCCTTTGTAAAACTTGCTAAAAACCGAAGATCATCGTGCTTATCTTGAGGTGCCCTACCGAAAAAACCATGCCGTTGAAACCCAAGGTGCCACGGGTTTAGTGGGTTAGCTTTGGACCATGTGGTGTTGTAAGTTTTTTTAATCCTTCTCGCAACTTACAGAAACTAGGGGAAATGTTGCGTTCTGGATCTAAGAGGGGACCTATTTTCTGCGCCCATTCGTGCTTTAGATCACCGGCATTCACCTTGTTCACCTTTTTGTGCTGATTGAACTCTTTTATACCGCCGGGATACAAGGCGTTCGCTAACAATTCCCAAGTGCCACAAATTGCATCAGGCTTGTATCTGGCTAAAGCCTTCTTTTTGAGATTAGGGTAAGCCGTTCTTAGTGCTTCCATATCTCCCAAGTACCAAGCTTCCATTTCTTCAATAGCGAGTCTAAAAAGAGTTTGTTTGGGTTTAGGCTTACATCCCTTTAGTAGGTCCTTCAATTCATGCAAAAAGTCTTTACAATCTTTGCGGTCGGTATCCACAATAACCACCACAGCATCAAATCCAGGAGTTTTTCCTATACCTTGCAAAATCTTTGGTAATTGAGTAAGTAAAAATCGCTTCTTTGGGTCTGGTTCGGTCTTCAGGTTTTTAGGAATGTGACCAATCCCGTTATAAGAATGTATCTCCCAAGTATGTGGGTGTCCATGTGTCCCCAGTATTTTTGGCAACCATATTGTTAGCAATTCTTTACCAGAACTGTCCTCAATGTATATCGCAAGATGCATATTTATTTTTCATCCAGATAATTGCTGTACCACAAAGAACCCAAGGGTAAACCTTCATCGGTTAAATTCTTGACTATTTCAATCTCTGAAGCACATCGAATGGTAGAAAACCCATCTTCCCCTTTTTCCAATATCCATACTTCACTAGGCACCAAAGCATTCACAAAATAAGGCTGGTGGGTGGTTACAAAAACTTGAGGAGCATTAGATTTACCCGTTGCATGTTCACGGAACTCTGCGGCCAAGGACTCCAATAATTGATGATAAAGCCCATTTTCAGGTTCCTCAATGCAAATAAAAGGAGGTGGCTCTGGGTCTTCTAACAGTAATAAATAGGCAAACATTTTGAGCGTTCCGTCAGACATTTGTTGGGCAAAGAATGGGTCTTGGAAAGACGCTTCGTTAAATTGCAATAACACTCGTTTATCTAAAGTTTCTTGGGTAGTAATTTTTGTGATTCCAGGAATTTTTTTGGCAATCCGAACCAAAATTTCTTTGAAACGATCTGGATGCTCTCGTTCCATAAATTGCACGACATTGCCTAGATTTTCGCCATGGACGCTCAAATGCCGCTGTGCACCGGCATGGGGTAAGCCACGGGCAGCGTCAGGGTAAAAATACGACAGATACCAACCCTTCAGAAAATCGCGAAATTGCTTAATACGAGGATGCTCCTTCAATGTACCTAGAGTGGCAATACCCAGCTGACGGGTATCGGTTAATTCAATATGAACTTGTTGTTTATCCTCTTTTGTATTCTTTAGCGTCCCTAAGGCTTCGTCGCCAGCCCAAACATTGCCCTTGCCATTTTCCAAAGCCATAAAGGGATAAAGTCTTCCGAGGGTAGTCCCTGTTCTCGCCTGCTTTAAGGTTTCAGACTTTACAAAGGGACGACGAGTTTTATCCATACCAATGGCCAATTCGTAGGCAATGGGTCGTCCATTAGGATTTTCTCGGTAATAAATCTCAAAACGCAGTGGCTCATCCACACCTTTAGTGCGTAAGCGTTCAAATCCGCCGCGTTGTTTGATATCGCAGGCTTGCTCCACATCTGTTGCCAAACAATCTGCTACAAAACCAAAGGCATCTAGTAGCGAGCTCTTGCCTACACCATTTTTACCAATTACCACGGTAAACGGTGTTAATGGCTCAGCTTTTGCCTTGCCATCTAATGGTTTTGCCAGTTTTGCCAGTTTGCCTATCGTTACATCGCGCAAAGATCGAAAGTTTTGTACACGAAATCCTTCAATAGTAGCCATAATTTTTCTTCGAATGGGTTATAAATACTGTTGCACCCTTGTACTTTGACAGTTCGCCCGGGCGGCGTAGCCGATGATGCAACCAGTCTTTTAGGTGAAATTTTAGATTCCTTGGTAAAAAAATTCAGCACCGTTAAATTGTTGTTGACGCCACAACTCATATACGGCAATGGCTACGCTATTGGCAAGATTCAAACTTCTTTGCCCTGGTAACATGGGTAATCTGACTAACCGGTGTCCAGCAAATTCTTGGCGTATATCAGGCGGTAACCCTCTGGTTTCAGAGCCAAAAACCAACCAAGTGTCGAGGTCATATAGGCGATCAAAAAAGTTATTATCGCACTTACTGGAGAGTGCGTACATTTTTGAGGGATCAAAGATAGCTTGATTTTTAAATAACTGCCATGAATCGTAGCAACTTAAATGGGCATATTCATGGTAGTCTAGCCCAGCTCTTAGCAAATGTTTGTCGTCTAGGGTGAATCCCAAGGGCTTGATCAGGTGTAGTTTGGCGCCTGTATTGGCACACAAGCGAATAATATTGCCGGTATTGGGAGGAATTTCAGGGTGAACGAGGACGATGTTGATCATGGTGTGCCGATTGAAGACGGTTGTCATCGGTTTCACAGTCGATTGCCGAATGACTGTGTGAGGTTCTACAGCTACTTTCCGTGTTTTTCCAGTTGCGCCATCAATTGGGTATATTTTTCTTTACATAGCTCATACCTTAACTGCTCTTTCTCTACCAACTCTTTAGGCGCACGCAAGGCAAATTGGGGATTATTCACTATTTTTTCAATTCGGGTGATTTCTTCTTGGAGTTTGTTGATATCTTTTTGCAAAAAAGAACGCAAATCATGGTGGGACTGAACCATCAGACAAAGGGCTAAATTGCCAACCAAGACATGAGGAAACCTCTCTGACTTATCTTGCCAGATGGTCTCATCAGCAGTAATTTCTATCTGGGTTAATTTAGCTAAGGCTTTGAATACCAGTTGATAGGAGGGTGTTATGCGCGCTACATCCACGGGGTTTTTGACATAAACGAGTAATTCGGCTTTGGTCGCGGGTGACAAACCAAGTTGACTGCGTAAATTCCGGGAATTGTCGACGAGCTCTTTGAATTGCTTCACAAAATGGATAGAATCCCAATCAATTTTATGAGGTTGTGACTGTGGATAAGGTGCGATACCAATCGAATCGGTGTTTTTGCGTTCTGACAAAATGGCAACTTGTTGCCATAATTCCTCAGTAATAAATGGGATGATTGGGTGACTTAATCTAAGTATGGTTTCCAATACCCTTAACAAAGTTCTTCGAGTCGCCCGTTGCTCAGATTCGTTACCAGAATTGAGTTGCACTTTAGCAATTTCTAAGTACCAATCACAAAACTCATTCCAAACGAATTGATAGATTTGCGTTGCCACCAAATCTAAGCGGTATTGAGAAAAAGCCTTTTCAACTTCTAGTTCTACTTGTTGTAAGATTGATACTAACCATCTGTCAAACATCGAGAATTGTAAGTACCCGAAGGCACTTCCTCCTGGAGCACATTCAGCCTTACTGTGCTCTTTGAGACCACAATCAAAGCCTTCGCAATTTTTTACGACAAACCGACTGGCTTGCCATAATTTGTTACAAAAATTTTTATAGCCGGTACATTGTTTACTATCGAAGTGAATGGCACGACCCAAGGTAGCTTGCATAGCAAAAGTCATGCGCAAAGAATCGGCACCATAAGCGGGTATCCCCTGTGGAAATTCCAGTTCAGTTAGGCGACGGATGGTGGGTGCCATTTCTGGCAGACGCAAGTTATGGGTTCTTTTATCGAGTAATTCAGGTAAGGAGATGCCTTCGATCAGATCAACGGGGTCTAAAACATTACCTTCTGACTTGCTCATTTTTTTGCCTTGTGCGTCGCGTACCAAGCCATGCACATAGACATCTTTGAAGGGTACTTTGCCGGTAAAATGTTTGGTCATCATCACCATCCGTGCGACCCAAAAAAAGAGGATATCATAACCGGTAACCAGAACGCTACTGGGTAGGTATAAAGACAAATCCGACATTTCAGAGGATTGTTTTCCTAGTTGCCAACCGAGTGTGGAGAAAGGCACTAGAGCCGATGAATACCAAGTGTCTAAAACATCTGGATCGCGTACCAAGTGGCGTCCATTTGCCAATGAACGAGCCTCTTGTTCGTTATGCGCCACATAAACTTGCCCTTCTTCGTCGTACCATGCGGGAATTTGGTGCCCCCACCAGAGCTGGCGCGAGATGCACCAGTCCTGAATATTCTCTAACCATTGCTGGTAGGTACTCAGCCAAGTTTCTGGAAAAATGCGAATTTCACCACTCTCGACCGCTTGGTAAGCTTGTTCTGCTAAGCTCCGTCCACTAGGATTAGACTTGGCAACTTTTCGGGTAGCAACAAACCATTGATCGGTTAACATGGGTTCAACGACTTGCTGAGTGCGCGTGCAGATTGGCAAAGCCATGCTGTGCTCTTGTGCCTTGAGCAAAAGCCCTGCGGTTTTTAAATCGGCAACAACTGCCAAGCGAGCTTTTATTCTATCCAATCCTTGGTAAGCCAAAGGAGCATGCTCGTTGAGTCGTGCTTGTTTATCAAAAATGGTGATTAAGGGTAGTTGATGTCTTTGGGAACAAGCATAGTCATTAAAATCATGCGCCCCCGTAATTTTTACGCAACCCGTGCCAAAACCTTGATCTACAAATTCATCGGCAATGATAGGAATTTGCCTAGCACATAGAGGTAAGTCCACCGATTTACCTACTAGATGGCGATAACGAGAATCATGAGGATGAACGGCTAAAGCACCGTCTGCCAACATGGTTTCAGGTCGTGTGGTGGCGATGACCATCCCTTTTTCTAGTTTACCATCAATGAGTTGTGGTCCATCGACAAAAGGATAACAGATATAATATAAAAATCCTTGCGAAGGGATATTTTCAACTTCCAAATCAGAAACTGCAGTTTGTAAAACAGGGTCCCAATTGACCAACCTTTTGCCTCGATAAATTAAGCCGTCTTGGTAAAGGCTAACAAAGGTTTCAATGACTACTTTGGATAAGTTATCATCCATCGTGAAATATTCTTTGCTCCAATCAACACTACAGCCTAAGTAGCGCATTTGTTGAGTAATAATTTTTCCACTGCGCTGTTTCCATTGCCATACCAAATCAATAAATTGGGCGCGTGCCAAGCCTTCGTCGGCGTTTAAAGCTAGTTTATGGAGACCTTTTTCAGCCAATTGTCGCTCTACCACAATTTGTGTAGCTATGCCGGCGTGATCGGTACCGGGTAGCCACAAAGTATTCAACCCGCGCATCCGATGATAGCGCGTCAAACTATCCATTACGGTTTGGTTAAAAGCGTGTCCCATGTGTAAAGTTCCTGTCACATTGGGTGGGGGTAATTGGATACAAAAAGCTGGAATCCCTGCTTGAGGCTGACCACTACCTAAAACGCCTGCCTTAAAATAACCGCTCTCTTCCCAATGCAATCGCCATTTTTTTTCTATATTTTCTGGAAGATAAGTGGTCGCTAAAGTGGAAAATAGGGGTTGGTGAGGCAGATGGGTCAGTTCCATAGACTAATTAAGAAAGACTGTTGTGCAATATCGGTAGCGCTGTCATCATGGTAAGGCAGAATATAGCACAACCAGCAGAATTTACGGAATAAGACCTTTGCACAAGCTCGGGTGGGCTACTCAATGACAAGGATGGAGTTCGCCTCCAGCTTCATTTCCGAGGTGGTTCATCCGGGGTGAACCACCTCACGCAGTCTTATGGCAACGCAATCAGCGATCAAGCTGATTGTGCAATGGTCTTGGAGGCTCCACTAGGAGCTAGCACCCCACAACGCAGTCTTTGGTGCACCAAAGTGCATGGTACAGCCATTTTTTTGAGGCAACAAGCGGCTCCGCTAGTAGGTTCCGATCCTGCCACAAGATAAGGTAGGTGTGGGTGCAAGTGCCTTTAAGAATCTAGACTTTCGGCCATTTTTTTAAGTTCTGCGACCACTACTTGGGCACGCAAAGAATTGAGTAATACTGTTTTCATTTGTTCGTAAGACGGAAAATTTCGTTGAATTTTATCATCTAAACGAAGTACAATGCACACATGTTCAAGAGCTAAAGGGGTATCTGGGTACTCTCCTACTTCAAGTTTATCAATGAGTTCAATGACGGGTGGGATAAGTTCAGAGCGCCACCGCCATCCTAAATCCCCGCCGTTGTCGCGTGAATTAGTGTCTATGGAATATTCTTTTGCCAATATCTCCATGGACGCCCCGTTTTTTAACTGCTGTAAAACATCGGTAGCACTGGTTATATCTTGTACTACGATTTGGCGTATGCGAAATACATCGCGCCCATTCATTTGTTTTAGATTTTGGTACTGACTCATCGCTTGCAATTCATCTATTGGGTGCTTACGAAAATAATCCTCCCAATAAGCATCTACTAAAACTTTAGCACGAGCTTCTACCAATTTTACCTGAATAGTGGGAGACTCATCCAATTTCAATTCAGTGGCTCGACCCAAAATTTTCGCGGTAATTTTGGGATCATTCATGAGATCACGGCTCATAGGTACATTAAGATTATCCGGCTCCCTTTGTGGAGCGGCTTGATCGGTTTGATTAGGATTGGTATTCACGATGATTCTTTGGTAACATGAAAAAATAAAACGGCGATGCAAAATCTCACAAGTTGGGTTACTAGATTTGTCAAGATCAAAAAAAGTTGGCAACAGACCTAGCAATAGACCTCATTTCATTAAGGCATGGTGGATTATAATCGAGAATGGTATAATTTACAACCATCAAGATTTTTTTAGACACACATTTTTCAGGAGTATAGTTGTATTAGGCGCTTAATTACGATTTAACTTTTTGATATGATTATATTTTCTTTTAAAGTGGGTGATATCTATTGAAGGCCTTCGTTTTCTAGTTTACGCAGATTGTTCCACGATGGTATTAGGTCGGGATAATTCGTACATCAACTGCTGGAGGCGTAGCCCGCCTAAAAATCAGAGAGATCCGTAGAGCCATGGTCTTTTAATGGATGAAGGTGTGTTTTCATTGTTTCTTTTCTAACTATATGGTTATCAATAAAAAGGGGCTAACTATACTACTGGTCTTAACGACCTGGTTATTGGCAAGTTGTGGAAATAGTAGTAAATACCAAGAATTTATTCCTAAACGCATTGTATCTATTGGTGACGAAATAAGTTATTTTGGTGGTGCTCAGTCTGTCAATCGATTTACGGTCAATCTAGCCCCCAGCGACCAAACTAGGATAACTAGCCCAGCTACCCAAAATAATTGGGTCTGGACTTTAGCCGACTTGTATAGGTTATGCGATAGTCAACTCAATTGCAATATAGCTGAAGCTAGGCAAAGATCGGCACTGATCAGTGATTTGCCTAGACTGATTGATACTATACAGGCACAAAATTCAGATATGTTATTGATTTCCATAGGAGCATCGAATACAATTCGCATTGCTGATGAGGTGGGAAATGGCACGCGTTGTTTGGGTAACTTGTCAGACAGTGTAAGTACCTTATGCCCAGGTAGCCCCTTGTTGACTGCCCATGCTGAAGCTAAAGTGCAGGGCGGAAAACTGGTTGAATTTGCCAAAAATAATTTAGAGAAATACAACCATATATTCATATTTCCGTTGTTTGATTTTGGCATCATTGACCCTAGTAAAAATAAGAGTAGCCCTTTTGCCACCAGAAAGGGTATGGTTTTTGCCAATTATCCGCAAAATTTGAGTGCACTCATCCTAAGTTTTAACTTGGGAGTTATTTCTTCAGCCGACCATTTTGTGAGCGGTAAGCAAATTTTATTTTTGAACCAAGCTTCTATTTTAAAAACCCCACAATCCATTGCCAATGGAACCATTTCTGGTTACGACAGCAAGCTGTATGATCAGGCGGCTTGTGCTACACCAAACCATACGATGGGAGAAGTTACTCAAAGTGACCTAATCATCAGTTCGACCGATTCA
>JASGCH010000038.1 GCA_030054245.1 Gammaproteobacteria bacterium
ACGCAGTAATTTGGCAGTGTAACCGCGGCGTAGCCGATGGTGCAACAGTCTTTATCATGGATGAAGCATCAAAGGCTGGCATGGTCTGGTTGCAAATAAAATTGCTCCAATTTACGCAAGTCTTCAATTTTTAATCGATCCAAATAATCGCTAGCTTTAGTCAGTGTAAGGTTTTTGGCATGCAACGCGTTCAACACGGTCGTCACAAAAACATTACCAAAGATATGTTTAGGTTCTCGGTGGCGATAAAGGCGAGTTCCTCCCGTCTTTTTAGGATAACCCTGTTGATCACGCCAAGTTTTGTAGCCTTGATACAGGCCAGCGTCCAAGCGATGAGCACCCAGCAAACGGCGCAATACCACTTCAACACTGGTCCCAGATACTTGCCTTTACTTGTCCAACCATTGCTCATAATCGGCAAAATGGGCCGGGCGATCGGCGTCAACTACAGTATCCAAAAGTGCCTTGGGTACCAATAAATACCCAGCGAATGCGTTGGCTTCGCGTTCCCTACTTTGGGTAGAATCGACATCGCTTAAGTCGTCGATAAAACTAGATTGATGCAGTAATATATGCCCCAACTCATGCATCAGAGTAAAACACTGTTGCGCCTCCGCAGACTGCTTTTTTACCAAAATTAACGGATAAGTTTCATGATAAAGGGCAAAACCTAGAATAGGGTCTTCTTTAGAAATTTGCCATTTCCCCGGGTACCCGTTGCTTCTAAAGACCAACAACCCTTTGGCTTCAAGCGCTTCTCGGTAAGTATCAAAGCCATTGTTATCCGATAATTTTAACCAATTTCGTGCCACACCGGCGGCCTGCTCGCTAGACAAGCCGGTTACATTTGGGGGAGTAAAGGCAGGTCGTTCATCCGCGTCCAAATCTTCACACAAGCTCATATAGATGTCGCGTTGTTTTTCAACTCGCCGAATAAACGCTCTAAGTACAGGAGACAACTTGGTTTTTTGGCTATTTAGGCGACGAAATTGTGGTGTATGGCAAGACGCCTCATCGATGGGCCCAGACTCCAACGCGACACCCCGAGCAAAATAATCGGCCACACCAGACAGTTGCTTAAAGCTTAGTCCTTCTCCCTTACCCTTTTTTATAAAATCAACTGCCAGTCGAGATAAACCAACTTCGCGGGCCAGATCGTCCACTGTAATGTCGAAATCATCACAACACCATACGGTCCCTATTTACAAACCCAATTTTTTCCATAACCGTTTGATGATACTCAAATAAATCAACCAATACTCAGCGCCATACATCAAGTGACACGCAAATGCTCACTCCAAAAAAAATAATCCATGGATAAAAACCAACCCAACGCAGGTTTACTCAGTCGATCGCGCAGGTAAGATGAGCCATGGAAGGAAATATTCCACCCATCATCCATCTACAAACTACGATTTCAAAATTTTCTCCAAAAATTGGACTGAGGTTCAACTATACCTTATACTACTAGATGAATACCTCTAAAACCAGCCATCGCACCGCACCATTTTACCTTAAATCTTACTCCTTTTCAACCGATTTAGAACCCGTCTTAACCCATCAAAAATATGAAATTAACCGACTTAACCCCTGCAGAAAAAGCCCTATTTGAAGCCGCCTGTGAATACCACGAGTTTCCTCGTCCCGGCAAAATCTCCATCGCACCCACCAAGCCTTTATCCAATCAAAGAGAGCTATCCCTAGCCTATTCTCCAGGTGTGGCATATCCCTGCTTGGCTATCCAAGAAAACCCTTTGTTAGCCGCTAAATACACCTCCCGAGGTAATTTGGTAGGGGTTATTACCAATGGTACCGCCGTCTTAGGTCTAGGGGATATTGGTCCACTAGCCGGCAAACCCGTCATGGAAGGCAAGGGATGCTTATTTAAAAAGTTTGCTGGAATTGATGTCTTTGACATAGAATTGGCTGAAAAAGACCCAGACAAACTAGTGGAAATTATAGCCGCACTCGAACCTACTTTGGGAGGCATTAACTTAGAAGATATCAAAGCCCCAGAATGTTTTTATATCGAAGAAAAATTGCGTAATCGCTTGAATATTCCGGTGTTTCACGATGACCAACACGGCACTGCTATTATCTCGGCGGCGGCCTTCTTGAATGGTCTCAAAATCGTCAATAAACGCATCGAAGATGTCAAGTTGGCAGTATCGGGTGCGGGTGCCGCGGCCATTGCCTGCCTAGATGTTCTGGTGCTATTAGGTATGAACCCTAAAAATATCTTTATGTGCGACACCAAGGGCGTGGTTTATATCGGTCGGCCCGCAGGTTACGATACCAGTAAAGCCAAATATGCCCAAGATACCCACTGTCGTACCTTATCCGACATCGTGGTAAATGCAGATTTGTTTTTAGGTTGCTCAGCCGCCGGTGCCTTAACCGCAGAGATGGTTAAAACCATGGCTCCCCAGCCTATTATTCTGGCTTTGGCAAATCCTGAGCCTGAAATCCGCCCAGAAATCGCCTTAAGTGTGCGTCCAGATTGCCTGATTGCCACGGGTCGTTCAGATTATCCCAACCAAGTGAATAATGTTCTTTGCTTTCCATTCATTTTTAGAGGTGCCCTAGATTGTGGCGCCACCAAAATTACCACAGAAATGAAATTGGCTTGTGTAAAAGAAATTGCTGATTTAGCTATAGAGAATATCAGCGAAGAAGTGTCTAACGCTTACTCCGGCAGAGAATTAAATTTTGGTCCCAATTATTTCATACCCACCCCTTTTGATTCTAGGCTGATTTTACGCATCGCACCAGCAGTAGCTAAGGCGGCCGTGGCCTCCGGCGTTGCTACCAGACCCATCACGGATTACCTTGCTTATACTGAAAATTTAAAAAGATTCGTCTATCAAACCGGAATGATCATGCGTCCGGTTTTTCATGTCGCCAAAAACCAAAAAGCCAACCGTGTGGTGTTTGCCGAGGGTGAAGATATGCGTGTTTTGCGTGCCACCCAAATCGCCCTCGAAGAAAACTTGGCAAGACCCATTTTGATTGGTCGTCCAAGCGTCATCGAATCTAGGATCGTAAAAGCCAATTTAAAATTGACCTTAGGCAAGGATTTTGAGTGCATCAACCCTGAAAGTGACAGCCGGTTTCGTTCTTATTGGGAAAAATACCATCAACTCATGGGGCGCAGTGGGATTACCCCTGAACAAGCCAAAGCTTCAGTTAGGCGCTCTAACACCTTAATCGCCAGTCTAAGCCTACTTTTTGGCGATGCAGATGCGATGATTTGTGGTATGGTGGGGCGATTTGATGCCCATTTAGACAAAATTACCTCCGTGATTGGTATGAACGACAATGCCAAATGTTTTGCCACCATGAATGTGATTATGTCGGCCAATCGCACCTTATTTATCGCGGACACTTATGTCAATGAGGACCCTACTCCCGAGGAATTGGCACACATTGCGCTTTTGGCTAGTCAAGAAGTACAAAGATTTGGTGTCCCTCCTAAAGTTGCCTTTTTATCACACAGCAACTTTGGTACTTCTAATAAAAAATCCGCTCAAAAAATGCGTAAAGCCAGCGAGCTTTTTAAGCAACTAGCCGGGCATATCGAGTCAGACGGTGAAATCCAAGGAGACAGTGCCCTATCCGCAGACATCCGTAGCACCAGTTTATTAGGTACCACCTTAACCGGCGAAGCCAACTTATTAATTTGCCCTAATTTAGACGCCGCCAATATTTTATTTAATGTCCTAAAAATATCCATCAGTAATGGCTTAACCGTGGGTCCCATCTTGTTAGGCGCCAATAAATCAGTCCACATCATGACGCCTTCAGCCACCGTACGCCGCATCGTCAATATGACGGCTTTGGCAGTGGCCAATGCCTAAGGCAAGACCCTTTGTCTAAGAAGACCCTAAGACCTCTGTTGCACAACCCCTACTACACGACCAAATTACAGCGTTATGCGGTAATTTGCAGTGTAACCGCGGCGCCAGCCAATGGTGCAACAATCTTACCATTGCAACCCGTTGTAAAACAGACGGATGGATCGCAGTCCCGGCGAGTGATCATGTTTGCCAGAATAAGCCAGCTCCATGGGCCCATAGGAATTGAGCCAAGTTGATTCCGCGAGATATACCACTATCACCCTTTGACTGACTTCGCAGACTTTGACGCAGACTTCGGCGTCGCCAAAGAATCAAGCCTTGGTGTTAAGCCTTAGCTTGTATCCCTCGGTTAATATTCCATTGTTGGGCAATCGACAAAATATTATTGGTCAGCCAATACAATACCAAGCCAGCAGGAAATACAAAAAACATCACGCTAAACGCCAAAGGCATGATCCACATCAGTTTGGCTTGTAATGGATCCGGCGGGGTTGGGTTTAACCAAGTTTGCAAAACGCTGGACAAAGTCAAGAGCACGGGTAAAATGAAATCCACCCAATAAACCTTACGCCAATTGCCTTCTATCAACTCTAAAATAGAAGTTGTGGACAAATCGGACACCCATAACCAACTGGCTCCGCGCATTTCCACCGTAGCCAACAAAACCCAATACAGGGCTATAAAAACGGGAATTTGCACAAAAATAGGCAAACACCCACCCATAGGATTAATTTTTTCTTGACGGTACAAGTTCATCAGTTCGACTTGCATTTTTTGTGGTTCACCTTTGTGCCGCTCGCGCAATTCAGTCATTTTGGGGGCGAGCACCTTCATCTTCGCCATGCTTCTATAAGCATACGAATTTAACCAATAAAACAATATTTTTAGAGTTAGCACCAAAGCCATAATCGCCCATCCCCAATTGTTTAAATATTGATGAAGCCAATCAAGCAACCAATACAACGGTTTAGCAATGATGGTCAACCAACCATAATCTTTAACCAATTCCAAGCCAGGGTACAAGGCTTCCAATACCTTCTCTTCTTGTGGTCCCAAATATAAGCGACTGGTGATCGATTGTTTGCTTTCAGGCTCTAGCTTGCCAATATCGGCAATCATACCGACTGAATACAAGTTGGAGGCTACCTTACGAGCATAAAATTCGCGTTTATCTGCATGGGTAAACCACCATGCACTGGCAAAATAGTGCTGGATCATCGAGATATAACCCACTGTCGCGGATTTGTCAAATTGAGCTTTACCACTTTCGATATCCGAAAACTCAATCTTTTGAAACTTTTTGTTATCTGTATAAATCGCTGGACCCGTATAGGTAGAATAGAAAGCGCTATCCTCAGCCAATTTACCACCATCTCGTACCAATTGACTATAAAGTTGAGGTGACACCACTTGCTGGCTTCTATTGATAATTTCGTGCTGGACTTGTACCGTATATTCGCCACGAGTCAAGGTATAAGTCACAATTAATTCCAGTCCATTAAGCGCATCTGAGGCAAACTGCACTTTTAAAATATTCTCATTGGGTGCCAACTGGGTATCTGTGGTTAACATCCGCATGGGCGTTTTGTGGGTGGGGTAGTTTTGGTTACCTTCGCCAATGAGGCCTGATTGAGCCAAATAGGTACGGTTTTTTGATTCCTCTAACAACAACAATGGCTCACCACGCTTATCAAAATGTTTTAACAAAGCCACTTCTTTAATCGCACCGCCGATGCTAGAAAATGTTAGCGCCAATACATCGGTCTGCACCCGCATCATTTGTTCGGGACGATGACCAGTATTTACCGGTAGAGCAGAATTATGGATTTTAGCATCGATGGGCACTGCTTGGTTGGATGGGGGTGATTCGAGCCTTGTGTCAGCGCTTTTAAGAGAAGCCGGGTTGTTTACTGGAAAGAAAGTCGCCGGTTCACCACGGTACATTTTCCATTGATCCCATAGCAAGACCAAAGAAAATACAAAGGTAATCCATAACATTTGCCGACCAATTTTTTCAAACATACGAATAAAAATTATAAAACAGAGACTCGTGTGGATACCAAGAGCGACCCTCGAAACTCAGTTTTGATCGACAAAATGAGTTCATTCGCTACTTGGAGAGTGCACGGCGTGGGTAGTTTAGAAGTCATGGTGTACAGCACCACCATCTATTTTGAGCAAGCCTAGTATTTTTTAGTGGACGCCGGCACTGGGTCATAACCACCTTGACACCACGGATGGCAACGCATAAGCCTTTTTCCAGCTAGCCAACTTCCCTTGAGAGCTCCATAAACGCTAATCGCCTCCAAAGCATAGTGTGAGCAAGTAGGCAAAAATCGGCAGTTCGCACCCAACCAAGCACTAAAAAAAAGTTGGTAGCCTCTAATCAACCCCCAAAGTAATTTTTTCATTTTGCATGGTAAATTTGAGTAAATAAATGGTTGATTTCTTGGTGTAAATAGTTCTTCAAAACCATAGACTGAGCACTTTGAAAATGCTTAGAATCGATGGGTATATACAATCGAACGACAAGCATGGAACGCTGGAAAAACTCGTCCGTCCATTTGGAGGTATTTTGCCACCCATACACTTTGACCAAACGACGCAATAGATTACGACGAACTGCTTTTTTGCAACAAAATTTTGGAATAATAATTCTTAATTTTGGGCTATGAGCTAAGGTTTTACTGGAGGTATAAATGACAAAATGCCTACCGCGAGCCAAGGTTGGTGACTTAAGCTGTCGTTCGGCAGGGCGATGGCGAGTAGTTCTGGTTGCCCCCAAAGTTCACTCCAGGGCTCTAGCGCAAGCCTAGAAATTTTCGACCCTTGGCACGCCTGGCATTGATGATATCTCGACCGGCACGAGTTCTCATACGCACTAAAAAACCATGGGTGCGGGCGCGTTTAATTTTAGAAGGCTGGTAAGTTCTTTTCATAATTTTTTGTTGTAGTATTTTTCCCCGATTATAGCATAAATATCCTCAAAACGACCACGAAATTACGCGACGGCGCCAGCCCGAAGATCAGCTATAATACCAGATCTAAGCGTGCAACCTGCTTCATTTCCGAAGTCGTTCATCCGGGGTGAGTACCGCATAACGCAGTCATTTGACAGGTCACTGTTAAATGGGGATACGACCATCTTGTATTGAACTTTTTTAAATTATCATGCCCGGTTATAGCGACCCAGATTTTGACACTTTGAGCCTACATGCAGGTGCTAGCGTCGACCCAGCAACGGGTGCTCGCATCACCCCCATCCATTTAACCACTTCGTTTGTTTTTTCGTCTTCAGACCAAGCGGCGGCTTTGTTTAATCTGGAGCAAGCGGGTCATGTTTATAGTCGCATCAGCAACCCCACCAACGCGGTGTTTGAACAAAGAATGGCCGCTTTAGAAGAAGGCATAGGCAGTATAGCTACGGCCAGTGGTCAAGCGGCTTTGTCTTTAGCCATTATGACCATTTTATCCGCAGGTAGTCATATTGTGGCGAGTAGTTCGTTGTATGGGGGCTCCCATAACTTATTAACTTATACCTTGCCAAGGTTTGGCATCACCACCTCCTTTGTACATCCTCACGATTTGTCTGCATGGAGAAGTGCCATTACCCCCCACACTCGTCTGCTATTTGCCGAATCTATTGGCAACCCCAATTTAGATGTTTTAGATCTGCCCTCAGTCGCCGAAATAGCTCGGGATCATGGCTTGCCTCTGCTGATTGATTCAACTTTAACCACACCTTATTTGCTCAAACCCTTAAATTTAGGTGCTCATTTGGTTTATCATTCTGCCACCAAATACCTCAGTGGACACGGCACGGTCATTGGCGGTGTTCTCATCGATGGAGGTCAATTTGATTGGCAAGCCAACGCCTATTTTAAAGAACTAAACCAGCCTTATCCAGGGTTCCATAACATGGTCTTCACCGAAGAAAGCCCCGTCGGAGCTTTCTTGTTGAGAGCAAGGCGTGAGGGCTTGCGTGACTTTGGCGCATGTATGAGTCCTATGACTGCCTGGCTTTTACTGCAAGGCTTGGAAACCCTGTCTTTGCGCATGGACAAACATTTGGCCAATACTGAAAAAATCGTCGAATTTCTTAGCAAACAAGCCTTGGTAGAACAAGTGTCGCACCCACTCATAGAGACCCATCCTAGCCACCAGTTAGCCGAAAAAATACTGCGTTTCGGGGCGCGTGGTGCTGGTGGAGTTTTTATGTTTAGCTTAAAAGGTAGTCGAGAACGAGCCCGTACTTTTGTCGAATCCCTCAAATTATTTAGCCATTTAGCCAATGTGGGGGACAGTCGCTCTTTGGTAATTCATCCAGCGAGCACGACTCATTTCCGTATGTCAGACCAAGATTTGCGACAAATTGGCATCGCTCCCGGTAGTATTCGGCTATCTATAGGCTTGGAAAATGTGGCAGATTTAGAAGACGATCTAAAAAATGCCTTAAGAATTGCCCAAAAAATAGACTAATCGGACGGGGTATTTATTCTCTCCTTATAAATATTCCCGTCCACCCTTTTAAAGATCACTGCACCATCGATGTCACCTCGGTTGTACTGTCAATGAACAAGTTATGTGGTGAAATCGAGGTACAACCGTCTTTCTTAAGGATCGAAACGATCTTTTTTAATCAACCAGATATGTACCTCAGCATCCACAATCAGCCCATTTATATGTACACCGTGGGCAAAAAATTCAACGAGCAACTGCCTAGCGTTTTATTTATTCATGGGGTAGCCTGCGATCACAGTGTGTGGATTTTGCAATCGCGTTATTTGGCTTACCATGGCTACAATGTTTTTGCCATCGATTTACCCGGACACGGCAATAGTAAGGGAGCAACTCCTCAAAGTGTAGAGTCGGCGGCTAGGACCGTGGTGGACCTAGTCAATCAATTGAACTTACCCAAGCTGACGCTCGTGGGTCATAGCTGGGGTTCGCTGATAGCTTTAGAAGCCTCCGCTCATCTAGGCACAAAAGTCAGCCATCTGGTACTCATTGGCACCGCTTACCCTATGCAAGTAGGCGAAACTTTGTTAGACGCCGCCAAAAATAACCCAGATCAAGGCTTACAAATGATCCATCGCTTCTCGCGTTCCACCCTAGGTAGCAGTCCCTCGGTTTTGGGTCCCGGCACTTGGGTTTATGGTGCCAACTTAGCTCTGGGGCGTATGATAGTTGCCAAAAACACCGTGGACAATGTGTTGTATAGCGGATTAAAAGCCTGCCACGATTACCAAGGGGGGCTGGAAGCTCTCGCCCGTTTAACCTGTCCAACCTCATTTATTTTAGGTCAAGGCGACAAAATGACCCCGCCAAAATCCGCACAAAAAATGATCGATCTGGCGCAACAAACTCAACTTTTAGGTCGAGTCTATACCGTACCCTGCGGACACTTTCAGATGAGCGAATGCGGCACTGAGACCCTACAATGCCTGCAGGAGATATTAAAACTCTAAGACCGTTGCACCGTGAGCCATCAAGGCTTTTGCGTACGCCCCCAGCTTCATTTCCGAAGATGATCATGGGGGGCGCTCCCAGTCTCGCATATTGGTATATGCGAGACTGGGAGCGGAAGCACCATGCATAGCGCAACGAACTTAAGCACCTACCTAACGCAGTCATTTGGCAGTGTAACCGCGG
>JASGCH010000270.1 GCA_030054245.1 Gammaproteobacteria bacterium
TACCCATTCAAAATACGACACGGTAACACCCCCTGCATTAGATAGCACATCTGGTACGACTAAAATCGATCTATCGCGCAAAATATCATCGGCCGCTGGAGTGGTTGGACCATTTGCCCCCTCAACCACAATTTTTGTATCGAGTTTGAGTGCTCTATGTGGTACGAGTTGTCCCTCCAGAGCCGCCGGTATAAAAAAATCGGAGGACAAGAGCCAAAAATCGTCAGAACTAATCGCTTGTGCGTCAGGAAACCCCAATAAGTGACCCTTTTCTTTGGCATACCACAATGCGGCCGAAATATCTATACCAGTTTCTAGGTACAAACTCACGCTATGGTCTTGTAACGCAATGATTTTAGCCCCATTATCAGAAAAAATTTTAGATGCCACACCACCCACATTACCAAACCCTTGTACCACCACTCGTGCGTCGCGTATGCGAATATCCTGCATTTTCCCAGCTTCCCTAGCCATCAAATACACTCCCCTACCAGTAGCCTCGTGTCGTCCTAGCGATCCACCTAAGGATATAGGCTTTCCCGTAACTACCCCAGTATTAGTACCTCCCACATTCATGGAATAAGTATCCATCATCCAAGCCATAGTCTTTTCGTTAGTTCCTACATCAGGTGCTGGAATATCTTTTTCAGGTCCAATAATGATACCAATTTCTGAGGTAAACCGTCGCGTCAAGCGCTGTAATTCGGCTTGGGAATGGTGTCTGGGATTGATCCGAATACCACCCTTAGCGCCACCAAAAGGTAGATTAACTGCCGCATTTTTTATAGTCATCCACCCTGCCAATGCCATAACTTCGTTCAGCGTAACGAATTGGTGATAGCGGATACCCCCTTTTCCCGGACCACGCGACAAGGAATGTTGCACCCGATATCCTTCGTAATGGACAACCGATCCGTTATCTCGAGTAATGGGTACATCAACGATTAAAATCCGCTTAGGATGTTTCAGCGTTTCAATCCATTTAGATAAGCTTCCTAAGTATGGTTTTACCCGATCAATTTGTTCGACGAAGCTAGCCCAAGGTTCCGGCTGGGTCTTATCTAAATAAGACAATTCTTGATCATGGTGTTTACTACCCTCATCTGTCTGTTGGTTATCAAGTTCCATATATGGATGATGTTTATAAAAAAGACTGTTGCAGAACCGGTTACACTGCCAAATGACTGCGTTAAGACTGTTGCACCGAGCGCCACCAGCCGTCGGTGCAACAGTCTTAAATAGGTAACCTAAAGCTCTTTGAATTACACACGATGGTTGGCAAACTCGTATAATTTCAACCAAAAGGAAGTTGTTGCACCTACGGTTGCACCGATTTGGTGATCCGTCACCATCCAGCCCCAGCGGAATTGACAGCGTATTCATTCAAAGGTATACAGTATAACCCATTGATTTGACATTTAGATGGGTTATAGTCGTTCTTTCAAAGCCCGCCGCTCACCTCTTAGTTTACAGTAAGACACATACTTTTGAAGCGAAATTTACATCTATGATCATAGAATTTGCTAATTGGTTATTAATTTTAACCCTCCTGGTTAGTTTTTGTGGCTTTATCCTACCACTGATTGGGAGCTATAAAGAAAATGTACCACTGATGCAAATAAGTCGAGTGAGTATTTATTGGCAGTTTTTTGGTTTGTTATTGGCGTTTTTAGGGCTTATTTATGGGATTTTATCCAATGATTTTTCGGTTAAATACATTGCCGCTCATTCCAATACCTTACTACCATGGCCTTATAAAATTGCTGCGGCTTGGGGCGGGCACGAAGGTTCGTTATTGTTGTGGAGCTTGCTACTGTCTGCTTGGCAAATTGCATTTACCAAATATTCAAACCATTTCCCTCCATCGGTTTTATACCGTGTGTTACTGATATTAAATTCGATCAGTTGCGTATTTTTATTGTTTATTTTATCCACTTCAAACCCCTTTGAGCGAATTGATCCTCCATTGGCAGAAGGTCGGGATCTCAACCCTATTTTGCAAGATCCAGGGTTGGTCATTCATCC
>JASGCH010000039.1 GCA_030054245.1 Gammaproteobacteria bacterium
TTATTTGTTCTTGGGCATAAGCACGACTCAGCCTCTGCATTTCTTCTTTTGGTAAATCATGCCGATGTAGTTTCTCAATAGCATTTTCTATGGGCAAGCCATGGCAATCCCAGCCAGGAATATACTGGGAATCGAAACCAGCCAATTGCTTGGATTTGACAATCATATCCTTCAAAATTTTATTCACAGCATGACCTATATGCAGTGGCCCATTAGCATAAGGGGGACCGTCATGCAAAACAAATAGGGGAGCATTCCTGCGTGCCAAACGCAACTGCTGATAGACCCCCTCCTTATTCCAATAATTGACTCTATCTGGCTCGCGTTTTGGTAAATCTCCCTTCATTGGAAAAGGAGTATCCGGTAAATTTAATGTTTGACGAGATGGAGGTGATTCAGACATAGTTTTAAAATATAGGTATAAGTTTTGTTTGGTAGATGGTAAGGGGGTCTGGTTGAAAGCTGTCATCATAACCAGACTTATGCCACAAAAAAGCCCCTTGCGTCCCTATTTCAAAGCGCCCTACGCGGTCAAACAACTGTATTAAGAATTGCAACCATCGGCTGGCGCTGCGGTTGTCAAATTAATGCGTTATGCGGTACTCACCATGATCATCTTCGGAAATGAAGCTGGGGGCGACTGCTCCAGCCTGGTACTTTGACAGCTCACCGAGCGGCACCAGCTGATGGTGCAAAGGTCTCTACTTTTTAAGTTACAGTAGCTCGCTGCACGAAGGTATTGACTTTGAAAACCAATTTCTCGATTCTAAACAATCTTGTGCGATGGCTGCTTGTAAAGCATCCAAATCGTCAAACTTAATTTCATCGCGCATTTTATGCAAAAATTCAATTTTCAAAATTTTACCATACCCACCCTCAGTTCCGAGCTCTGATGGCCAATTCAAACAATGTGTTTCTAATAAAATTTGCCCCGCATTGATATCTTGAGAATCAAGCGTAGGTCGATGCCCCAAAGAAGCTACTCCGGGCAATGGATGAGGTGTCAATCCCCAAACTCGCACCACAAATACTCCTGACGCGGCTGATTTATGGTAAGGAAAGCGAATATTAAGAGTAGGACAATTTAACTCCCTTCCCAATCGTCGTCCCCTCACGACTCGCCCACTTATGGCATAAGTTCGTCCCATAAGCTGTGATGCCAAAGTTAAATCACCGGTTTTTAAAACCTGTCTAATTAAAGTACTAGAGATTCTCTCTGAGCTATTACCGCTTACAGTGGCTAATTTATTTAATCCAAACCCTAATGCTTCGGATTGTTGTTGCAAATAGTGATAATCTCCGCCTCTATTCGCGCCAAAATGGAAGTCATCTCCCACCATGAAATGCTTCATGTTCAGCTTACGGATAAGTATCTCCTGAAGAAACCCCGCGGCACTCAGTTTAGCAAACTTTTCGTCAAACTTAATTAACCAGCACTCATCTACTCCCAATTCATTAAGATACTCTAGCTTGTCTCTAACGCTTAAAATTTGAGCATTCCAATTCTGTTCGCCGGCTCTGTGCTGAAAATAATCTTGCGGGTGGTTAGAAAAAGTCAAGACACAACTCGAGTATTGTTTCTGGCGAGCAACAGATACCAGATGTCGCAACAGGCTCTGATGTCCTAAATGCACTCCGTCAAAATTACCAAGGGTGATGACTCTAGGGGTGTAAGGAACATGGAAATTAATTAGTTTCATGTTATTAAAATACCATTGCACTGTCATTATTGGTCTAAAATGTACGACCCATTACAACCTGGTTTCACCGCAATACGCACTGTCAAAAAATGACCGCGTTATATGCGATTCACTTCTGGATGAATATTTCAAGACTGTTGCACCATCGGCTGGTGCCGCGGTTGTCAAATGACTGCGTTCTGCGGTACTCATCAGATCATTGACATCTTCGGCAATAAAGCTAGGGGCGTACGCGAAAACGCCTTGTAATTATGACAGCTCACCGAGCGGCACCAGCCGATGGTGCAACGGTCTTTATGCAAGAATAACTCTCGGAGGTGTAGTCGCGGCACCAGCCGATGGTGCAACAGTCTTTATGCGAGAATAGCTCTCGAAGGTGTAGTCGCGACACCAGCCGATGGTGCAACAGTCTTATTCCGGCTAGCTAGCCGAACCTATCGAGTTGTCAACTCCTTTTAGGGGATTCAACATGATCAAATCATCTAAGGTATTGGGAGGTCTGGGCTCTAAGGCAATTTCGATGACCTCTTCAATCCATTTAACGGGAACGATCTTTAATCCCAAAACAATATCCTGATCAATTTCAGTTAAATCTTTTTCGTTCGCAGATGGGATCAAAACTACTTTTACATTGCCTCGCAGAGCCGCCATCAATTTTTCTTTTAATCCGCCAATCGCGGTGACTTCACCACGCAAAGTAATTTCTCCGGTCATAGCAACATCGCTTCGCACAGGCGTATTGGTTAAACTAGATACCATCGCAGTAACAATGGCAATTCCAGCACTCGGTCCGTCTTTTGGAGTTGCACCATCCGGAGCATGAATGTGTATATCCTTTTTCTCAAAATCTTCAGTTAAGATACCCCATTGGTTGGCTCTACTCCTGACGACGGTTCTAGCGGCCTCAATGGATTCTTTCATCACATCCCCCAAAGAACCAGTCCGAATTATATTTCCTTTACCAGCAACCACAGCAGACTCAATGATTAAGATGTCGCCCCCAACCTCGGTCCAGGCTAAGCCATTAACCTTACCCACTCTATTTTCGGTATCAGCCTTACCAAAGTCATATTTAGGTTGACCTAAATAGTCTGTTAAATTCTTAGCATCCACTATAACCGGTGGGGTTTGTTTTTTGAGTAGCACTGCTTTCACGATCTTGCGACAAATTTTCGCTATCTCTCGTTCCAAAGAACGCACCCCGGCTTCGCGTGTATAAGAACTAATAATGCCTTGAACCGCTTCATCCAGAATTTCAGCCTCACCTGTGTGCAAACCATTATACTTGATCTGCTTAGGGATCAAATATTGTCTGGCTATCTTTAATTTTTCAATTTCAGTGTATCCGGATAGGGTAACCACTTCCATTCTATCTAACAGAGCCATTTGAATTTTGGCTGAATTAGCCGTCGCGACAAACATCACATCACTCAAATCAAATTCCAATTCAACATAGTGATCGGTAAATGTACTGTTTTGTTCAGGATCCAGTACTTCTAGTAAAGCACTCGAAGGATCACCACGGTAATCATTACCTAGCTTATCGATTTCGTCCAGCAAGAAAAGCGGGTTACGGGTTTTAGACTTTGCTAAATTTTGCAAAATTTTACCAGGCATAGCACCAATATAAGTTCGTCGATGACCACGAATTTCAGCTTCGTCACGCATTCCACCCAAAGCCATGCGTACATAATTTCGCCCAGTAGCCCTAGCTATCGATTTACCTAATGAAGTTTTGCCCACACCAGGCGGACCCACTAAGCATAGAATAGTTGCCTTACTTTTTTCGACTCTTTGGTGCACAGCTAAATATTCCAAGATGCGCTCTTTGACTTTTTCTAAACCAAAATGATCTTCATTTAGAATCTTTTCAGCATTTGCCAAGTTATGTTTGATTTTGGTTTTTTTTGACCAAGGCAGTCCCAACAACACATCCAAATAATTTCGCACTACCGTAGCCTCCGCAGACAGTGAAGGCATCAATTTGAGCTTTTTTAATTCATCGTTGGCTTTTTTCTGAACCTCAGCAGGTAGCTTTAACGACTTTAATTTTTCTTGTATTTCCTCAATATAATTTTCTTCACCGTCTCCAAGCTCCTTTTGGATAGCTTTTACCTGCTCATGTAAATAAAACTCCCTTTGATTTTTTTCCATCTGCCGTTTAACCCGACCCTTGATTTTTTTATTGACATTTAATATCTCAACCTCTTTTTCGAGTTTCTCTAAAACCAATTCAAGTCTATCGATGAGCCTAAGCGTTTCAAGGATTTCTTGTTTCTCTTTCACCGATATAGTCATTTGAATGACCATCATGTCGATCATTTGATTGACTTCGGTAATTGCCTTAATATTAGCTAAATTTTCAGGGGAAACTTTTTTACTTAACTTAACAAACTGTTCAAATTTATCCAATAACTCTTGTGTTAATTCAACTATTGGCTTCTTTTCATCGACAATTTCATCGACCTCATCCTCAAGTTCGGTATAGTCAACCACAAAATGCTCCGCATGGGTATAAACCTCAATAATCTGGACTCTGGAAATTCCTTCAATCAATACTTTGACGGTATTATCCGGAAGCTTCAAAACTTGCATGATTTTGACAAGGCAACCGACTCGGTACACATCTTCCGAACCAGGGTATTCTTCATTCGCTTCTTTTTGAGTGACTACGATTACTCTATTATCCGACTTCAGTGCGATTTCAAGTGCCGAAATACTCTTAATTCTTCCCAAAAAAATAGGAGCTAACATTTTGGGAAATATCACAAGATCGCGTAGCGGCAAAAGAGGTAAAGATTTAGTTTTAAGGTTATTAATCAAATTATCCATATAATGTTCTCTATCAAATTGTTTCGTCACTACTTTACTGAGACTGTTGCGCACCAGCCTCATCCCGACGACCTACGATTCCAAATTAAAACATGAGGTCTGCATCTCGCCAGCCACTTTTACCGCTGGTAAAGACTGTTACCTCCTAAAGACTGTTACACCATCGGCTGGTGCCACGGTTACACTGCCAAATTACTGCGTTATGCTGGTACTCACCAGCGAATGATTATCTTCGGAAATAAAGCTGGTTGCGTGGTGCGCGGAAGCCTTGCCATGACAGCTCACCGAGCGGCATCAGCCGATGGTGCAACGGTCTTTCCTGTTTCATAGCCAGCTACCCTATGAAACGATACTAGGTCAGCACTTCCAGCTCATGGGCACATCTCGCTGGCAACAAAACCGGCGTAGCCGTTACGACGGCTTACGGCGCAACGGTCTTACGCTACTCAAGCATTGACCACTTGTTCCTCTCTTACTTGATAATGGGTCACCAATTCGCTAGTACTCTCATCTAAATCTAGCGTAACCTTCATTATATTTGGAGAATCTGGAACCAGATACATGGCATCCGCTAAACTGTTTTCCAAAATCGAACGCAAACCCCTTGCCCCAGTTTGGTTATTATGTGCAGACTGGGCAATAAAATTCAAGGCTCTGGTGGATATCTCCATATCTACCCCATCCATCTCAAACAACTTTTGAAATTGCTTGACAATAGCATTCTTTGGTTTCAACAAGATATTCGTTAAAGCGTCGACGCTCAAATCTTCTAAGCTAACCACCACGGGCAGGCGACCGATTAACTCTGGAATAAGACCAAACTTGACCAAATCATCAGGCTCTACATGTTGTAATATATTTGTCATCTGAGTTTTGCTGTGCAAAGTGGCATTAAAACCGATTCCTGACTTGGTCATCCTATCCATAATAATTTTATCCAATCCATCAAATGCCCCTCCACAAATAAATAATATATTTTGAGTACTCACCTCGTTACAATCCTGATTAGGATGCTTACGCCCACCCGTATTGGGAAACTTCGCCAAAGTTCCTTCAATCAATTTAAGTAAGGCCTGTTGAACACCTTCCCCAGATACATCCCTAGTGATAGATCTATTTTCCGAGCGCCTAGCAATTTTGTCTATCTCATCAATAAAAACTATTCCAGTCTCGGCTTTCGCCCTATTCCCGTCAGCATTTTGAAACAGTTTAAAAATGATATTTTCGACATCTTCCCCCACATAACCCGCTTCTGTCAAGGTGGTAGCATCTGCAATTACAAATGGAACTTCCATAACTTTAGCGAGCGTTTGAGCTAACAGAGTTTTCCCTGTACCCGTTTTGCCAATAAGCAACACATTAGACTTGGTTAATTCTACTTGAGTTTCTACGCGCAAGCTTTTGTTTATTTGAGACAATCTTTTATAATGATTGTAGAGTGAAATCGCCAACAACTTCTTAGGCGCAGATTGCCCCACTACATAGTCGTCTAAATAACTTAAAATCATAGACGGAGTAGGTGATTTTTTACTACCAATACTCCACTTAAGTTGTTGATTTTCCGCTATTGAACCTGCATTTTCTTCATCTATAATGCGCATACAGTCAAAAATGCAACTGTAACAAATTAAAACTGAAGCTAGTTGGTTCGACTTTTGTAACTCAATGAGCTTGATGTCATGGGTAGGTTGTTTCCCACAAATATGGCAACTTAGAGAATTCAAATTAAAATTTCGAGACATTTTTACAATAAATTGATAAGAAAAAGACCGCTGAAGGCGGATCCCACCCTATGATTACGATGACTCGCAACACAACGGTCTTCGGTCTTATACCCAAAGAGAGCTTATACCCAAAGAGAGCACAAGGAGTTGATTGATTCTCAATGAACCTCATAATGTAGCAACGATATAGCACCCCTACACAATAAGAGCGTAGCCATACTTCAATTGTATTTGCCGTGCGATCGTCAATTTATTGTATTATATCTGTATTCGACAACCTGATGTTGGGTCGCACGGATCAATGGTTGACACGAACAAGCCGTGCCACTTAGGTCTAGAATCTAATTCATAACCCTAGGGAGACCATTGATTGAATGCCAAAGACTGTTGCACCATCGGTTGCGGCAACAGTCTTCATTGCGCTTCCGCTCCCAGCCTCACATATACTCAATATGCCAGACCATGGAACGCCTACCATGATCATTTGAGTAAATCCCGCTGGTTGCGTGGTACGCGGAAGCCTTGTCATTATGACAGTTCATCTGAGGTTACGCAATGGTCTTGCAATTGAGATTTAAAACCATCAACAACATTCCCTCTGTTAGACCAAAAGTACCTAGTACCTATTTTACAAACTATGGAAAATTTAAAGATCTCTGACAAAATACGCACCCGCATAAAAGAAGAAAATTTAAAAAGAATGGACGGACTTGTTGATGAAAAAACCTATTACGCGAATGATAATATTTCTGAATTCATTCACCCCGGCGAAATGGAACTGTTGGTCGAAGAGGTCGAAGGAAGAGTACTTGATTTATTAAAATCATTGGTCATTGATGTAGAAAATGATCCCAATTCCTCTGGTACCGCTCGTAGAGTCGCCAAAATGTATCTCCATGAAGTTTTTCAGGGCAGGTACTATCCTCGTCCCACAGCTACCACCTTTCCCAATTCCAAGAATACCAATGGCTTGCAAATCATTGGACCCATGACGGTCCGAAGCGCCTGCAGTCATCACTTGTGCCCAGTCCTTGGCAAACTTTGGATCGGGATTAAAGTACATCCAGGCAACGCTCTACTCGGTTTATCTAAATTTCTTAGGCTCTCCCAATGGATTTTAACTAGACCCCAAATTCAAGAAGATGCCGTAGTCATGCTCGCCGACACCTTTAGTCAAACTTTAAAAAGTGAGCATATAGCCATTGTTATGCAAACTCAACACTTTTGTAAAACTTGGCGAGGAGTTAAAGATGAACATAGTCTTATGATTAGCACCGAATACCGTGGCGATTTTTTAATGGACGCTCAATTGCGTCAAGAGCTTCTCAATTTAATCCACTACCGTTCCCTACCCACCCATCTATGATACCCTTATTAAAATCAGAAAAACTAAACCATGTTTGTTATGATATTCGGGGACCTATCGTTCAAAAATCCAAACAACTTGAAAAAGAAGGACATCAAATCATAAACCTAAACATCGGTAACTTATCAAGTTTTGGATTTGATGCCCCTGCTGAAATTCAGCACGACATCATAAAAAATTTACCGAATTCAGCCGGGTACTCAGACAGCAAGGGCATATTCCCAGCAAGAAAAGCCGTCATGCATTTGACTCAACAGCAAAATATTAAAGGCGTTGACTTAGAAGATATTTTTTTGGGAAATGGCGCGAGTGAACTTATCCATATCGCTGTCACCGGATTATTAAACAATGGAGATGAAGTGTTACTACCGGCACCCGATTATCCCTTATGGACTGCATCGGTAAACTTAGCAGGTGGTAACCCAGTGCATTACCAATGTATAGAAAGCCTAGGTTGGCAACCAGATATTAACGATATACGCCAAAAAATTACCAAAAAAACCAAAGCTCTGGTGATTATCAATCCCAATAACCCAACTGGGGCAGTTTACCAAGCAGAACTACTACTACAAATCATTGCATTAGCTAGAGAGTACCATTTGGTGATTTTTTCTGACGAAGTTTACGATAAAATTATTTATGATGAGGCTGTGCATATACCATTGGCGACGCTTTCTGAAGATGTGGTAACCATTACTTTCAACTCTTTGTCCAAAAGTTATCGATCGTGTGGCTATAGAGCTGGTTGGATGTATATTTCTGGAGATAAAATGCGTGCTAAAGATTATATCGACGGGTTAAATACTCTAGCCACTATGCGCCTTTGTCCCAATGTCCCAGCCCAATGGGGAATACAAACCGCTCTAGGTGGGTATCAGAGTATTCAAGAATTGGTCAGACCCGGCGGGAGATTATACAAACAGAGGGCAATCGCTTATGACATGCTCAACACCATTCCTGGCGTCAGTTGTTTTAAACCCCAAGGTGCTCTTTATATGTTTGTCCGCTTAAACCCGGATATCTACCCGATTGAAGATGACAAAGTTTTTATTCAAGATTTATTAGAATTCACTAAGGTCCTTGTGGTACAAGGAAGTGGATTCAATTATCCTGATAACCACTACTTTAGAATCGTTTTTTTACCTTACGAGGATCAATTGAAAGAGGCGATTCACCGCATAGCCAAGTTTTTAAAGTTTTATCAAAATAATATTCATAACGCATAACAACATGTATATTGGTATATTGGGTTTAGGTACTGTAGGAAAAGGTACTTTGGCAGGGTTGTTACGCAATCAAGCTGAAATACTCCGAAGAACTGGCATTGAGATTTTAGTTAAATCGGTGGCTGTGAGAGATCCACAAAAAATTGTAGATCTTTTACCCATTGGAGTCTCTTTATCCACGCCAGAACAAAGCATTGCCGACCCAGACATTGAAGTGATCGTGGAGCTCATAGGGGGTGTTTCCGAGGCTTATAGCTATGTTATCAGTGCGATCCAAGCTGGTAAGCATGTCGTTACCGCGAATAAAGAACTATTGGCTATTCATGCCGAAGAAATTTTTTCTCTTGCACAAAAACACCAAGTAATGGTCATGTTTGAGGCTGCGGTATGCGGGGGCATACCTATCATCAAAGTTCTTCGAGAAGGTATGGCAGGGAATAAAATTTCTAGCCTATTTGGTATTATCAATGGTACCTCAAATTATATTTTGAGCCAAATGTACCAAATGGGTCGATC
>JASGCH010000040.1 GCA_030054245.1 Gammaproteobacteria bacterium
GTCTTTAGCTCTCGGTGGGCGACGGGGGGGCTTTTTCATAAAATTCTTGCCCTACATTGAGTCGTAGTGTAGCTAGGTATGTTATAAAATTATTGAAGAATGTATGATTCTTAAACAAGGAAAAATAGGAGATGCTTTTTTAAGTTCACTCCAGAAAGAACATATCCCAGTGTCGATTTATTTAATGAATGGCGTTAAGCTACAAGGGCAAATCGAGAATTTAGATGAGTCGGTGGTTTTATTGCGTGGCACAGTAACTCAGCTGATTTATAAGCATTCTATTTCGACGATAGTTCCAGCTAGGCCTGTAGATTTTTCGGTAGAGTTTTAGAGCTTGACTCGGTGTTGTGCCACAATGGAATAATGGTAAGCTTTCTCAAGTCAAAACCTCAAAATTGTGTTTCCGCCACCCTTTTCTGTATAGCCTCACGAAAGGGAGTATGGCATTCTGGTTACAAGAATGTTGCACAAGCTTGGATGAGCTACCAAGTGACAAAGTTGGAGTTCGCTTTCTGATTCATTTCCGATGAAGTTCATCCGAGGTGGTGCCCTTATAACGCAGTAATTTGGCAGTGTAACCACGGCACCAGCCGATGGTGCAACAATCTTATTATGTTGCCGTCTCTGAAAGTACAACCTCCACGATGGTGCAGATTGCTAAAATTGTATAAGCCTGTTAAATGTATGAATAAAATTCAAACCATTTGGAATAAAGTATTTAATTTGAATGACCCGAATTGGGGAAGAAAAAAATCACCTTCGGAGGATGCTGGTGTTGACGAAAACTCCAACCAGTCACCTAATTCAAGCGACCGAGAAAATAAAAATGGGCGAAGTAAAAATCAGAATTTTGACGCCAATGCAACTATTGAAAAAGTACGCCAAAAGCTGATTGAAATGCTTAATCAACAGATGGAAGCGAAAAACGGTGGCGGTAAGGACCCCCATTCTGGTCCGCCGGACTTTCCACCTCACTTTGGGTTTGTCGCTTTGGGGGTATTCCTTTTATTGCTATTTGTATGGTTGGGTACCGGGTTCTTTATTGTTCAGGAGGGTCAACAAGCGGTCATTACCCAGTTTGGCAGTTATCATGGAACGGCAGTTGCTGGATTTAATTGGCGATTTCCTTACCCTATTCAAAAACATGAAATGGTTTATGTGACGCAAATTCGATCGGTAGAAGTGGGTAAGGATAGTCTTGTCAAAGCCACCGGTCTTAAAGATTCGGCTATGCTTACCGAAGACGAAAATATTGTGGAAATTAGATTTTCTGTCCAATACCGGCTGAAGGACGCTCGTGCTTATTTATTTGAAACCAGAGATCCAACCACAGCGGTGGTACAGTCTGCTGAATCTGCAGTGCGTGATGTGGTTGGTAAAATGCGTATGGATTTGGCTTTAGCTGAAGAGAGGGACCAAATCGCTATTCGTGTGCGAGATTTGATGCAACAAATTCTAGATCAGTACAAAGTGGGTATCGATGTCCTTGGGATCAATTTTCAGCAAGGTGGCGTCCGTCCACCAGAACAGGTACAGCCCGCGTTTGACGATGTTTTACGCGCAGGTCAAGAAAGAGAGCGAGCTAAAAACGAGGCACAAGCCTATGCCAATGAAATTATCCCTAAGGCTGTGGGTACAGCTTCTAGGATGAAAGAAGAAGCTAACGCTTACAAAGCAAAAATCATTGCCCAATCTCAGGGGGATGCCAACCGCTTTAATTCATTGGTGTCTGAATACAAAAAAGCACCTCAAGTTACACGGGAAAGAATGTACATCGATGCCATGCAACAAGTTTATAGTGGGGTTACAAAAATTTTAATTGATAGTCGTCAAAATTCAAATTTACTCTATTTACCGCTTGATAAAATTCTCAAAAATATGGAGCATAACGAAAGTTATACGCAAGCGTCGGTTAATAACGATGGTACAAGCATTGGTGGCATTTCCAGTGGGGCGACACCAGCTACTGGTAGTGCACCCACTAACAATAATACAGTGGCTCCTACAGAACCTCGTGGGGCTAAGGGGGATGCTCGCAGTAGAAATAATCAAAGGTAGGAAGGTACTATGCGTAATGGGTACCCAAAATTGCCTAAATGGGTTGGGGAAAGTCGCCAAAAGGACATGATCGATTCACAGAACTGAAATAGGGTTGAATAATGAAAAAATATACACTGTACATTTCATTGCTTTTAGTGGGATTATCTTTGATAAATGCTTTGGTGTTTATCGTGGACCAAAGGCAGTTTGGTGTGGTTTATTCGTTGGGTCAAATCAAAAGAGTGATTACTGAGCCGGGACTTAATTTTAAGTTTCCCCCACCTTTTGAAAATGTTAATTATTTAGATAAAAGACTCCTGAACTTAGAAAACAACGATGTGGATACCATGCTGACGGCAGAGAAGCAAAGAGTGGTCATCGATTGGTATGCTCGCTGGCGCATCATTGATCCGCAGGGTTATATCCGTAATGTGGGTTTGGAAGAAAGAAATGGGAGCACTCAATTAGCACGCGTTATTCGCAATGCCTTTCAGGAGGAAATAAATAAACGGACGGTTAAGGAAATTTTAGCTCTTAAAAGAGATTCTTTGTTGCAGGATGTTAAATCTGAAGTTACAAAAAAAATTAATTCGGGTGGTAAGCCTTGGGGGATAGAATTGGTGGATGTGCGATTAACCAGAATCGACTATGTAGATACCATTACTGAATCAGTTTACAGACGCATGGAAGCTGAGAGGAAAAGGGTTGCTAACGAGTTGCGTTCTCTCGGGTTTGCTGAAGGTGAGAAAATACGCGCTGATGCAGAAAAACAAAGAGAAATTACCATTGCAGAAGCCTATCGAGATGCCCAAGGTATTAAGGGAGATGGTGATTTGCAAGCTACCAAAATATATAGCGATGCTTTTGGAAAAGACCAACAATTCGCCCAATTTTACCGCTCATTAGAGGCGTATAAAGCGAGTTTTAATAAAAAGTCGGATGTCCTGATTGTAGATTCCTCGACCGACTTTTTTAAGGCGTTTCGCCATGGTGGTAATTCAAATAAGTGATGATGTCCGTCTCAAGACGAGTAGGGCATATTTAAGATATTTTTTGACTGGACTAAGTAACTGCTTCCGAGCATCTAAAGTTTTAGACTATGCCACTCCCCCCTCCTCCTAAAGTTAAGGCAGATAAAATAATTATTGGTAAATCCAGAAAAAAGACTGAGATTACAAAAATAGCAGTAGTAGAAGTTCTTACACCCACTTCTCAAGTACTGACTGATCCTAAAAAACTACGCAAATCTACCGAACCCGTTGGCTTACCTGTCCAGCCAATATCTAGGGATACACCGGTGGCGAGTCCTATTCGTACTTATGTGTTAGATACTAGTGTATTATTGGATGATCCACACTGCATTTACTACTTCGCCCCGCATTATCTGTACATCCCGCTCGTGGTGTTAAGCGAGCTCGATCGCCTTAAAACAGGCTATAGTGATATAGCTCGCAATGCACGCCATGTCATTCGAGCGTTGAACGAGTTTTTAGATACTGGGGAAGATCCGAGTTTGGGGATGAGCCTAGCACCTTTGGGAGGCATTGGTAACGCTGGAAAATTATTTTTTCAACTAAACGATATGGAAAGTCAAGTGATTAACTTTCCCTTTCCTTTGGAACAGAATGATCATAAAATTCTTGCGGTAGCCAGTGTCTTGGCAAAAACGCAACCCGTAACTTTGGTAACATTAGATTTAAATTTACGCATAAAGTCTAGGGTGCTTGGACTTGACACCCTGTATTTTTCGGGCAAAAGTACCTACAATGCTGAGCTAGGGCTGTATTCTGGAATACAAAGGTTACCATTGGATTTTTGGTCTCAATGTGGTAAAAATATGAAGGTTTGGAAAGAAGGTGCCGTCACACTTTACCAAGTTCCTTCTGCTCAACTTGATAAGGTCTATCCTCACCAATTTCTCTACTTACCTGATGAAAATCACTTTCTTGGAGTCGTAGAGCAAGTGCATCAGACGCACACTATCATTCGTACGGCTGTAGACTATGCCCAAGTTAAAAATGCCGTTTGGGGAATCTATGCCAGAAATAATGAACAAAACTGTGCATTAAATTTACTCATGAATCCAGACCTTGATTTAGTAACCCTAGTTGGCACGGCAGGAAGTGGCAAGACTTTATTGGCTTTGGCGAGTGGTTTGTCTCAGGTCATTGAATCTAAAAAATATAATGAAGTCATTGCCATGCGGGCAACTTTTAATATTGGTGAAGACATTGGATTTTTACCTGGCACCGAGGAAGAAAAGATGACTCCTTGGATGGGAGCTATTGAAGATAATTTAGAGGTTTTAAGTCAAGCCAGTACTCGCCAAGGAGAGTGGCGACATAGTGATTTACGCGATTTAATGAAGCATAAATTAAAAATTAAAAGTATTAATTTTGTACGAGGGAGAACTTTTAACAATAAGTTTATTCTTATAGATGAGGCGCAAAATTTAACGGTGAAACAGCTTAAAACCCTTCTTACTCGGGTTGGTCAGGGTAGTAAGGTGGTGTGTATCGGGAACATTGAACAAATAGATGCCCCTCATTTGACAGAGGGATCTTCTGGATTGGTCGCAGTCGTAGAAAAATTCAGAGGAAGTTCTTTGGCGGGACACATTACCTTGGCAAAAGGTGAGCGTTCCAGATTGGCCGATTTTGTCAGTCAAAATTTTTGAAGCTAGCGTTTTTATCCAAAAGACCCAAGCATAGCCTTGGGTGAGCTGTCATCATGGCAAGCTCTGGTAAATCTTCTAACGAAAATTTGCTAGTCAAGACTGTGACACCTATCGGCTTTGCCGCCGATTGTACCGTCCAATGACTGCGGAACATACATAACGCAGTCATTGTGGACAGTGTGACCGCAGTACCAGCCGATGGTGCAAAGTATTTATACTCAATATACGAGACCAACGAGCGTTATGACAGCTTACCGAGCTTGTGCAAAGGTCTTTAATCGTTTATCTAGGGGTTGGTCGCCTAACACGGTAATTTGGTAGTTTCTTGTGAAACTAAGGAAAAACTATTAAACCATCGGCTGGTGTCGATCGGTGAGCTGTCATAGTACAAGGCTTTCGCGCACCACGCAACCAGCTTTATTTCCGAAGATGGTCATGGTGGGCGCTCCTGATCTCGCATATTGAGTATATGCGAGAATAACTCGTGGAGGTGCAGTCACCGCGGCACCAGCCGATGGTGCAACAGTCTTTCTTAAGGAGGTAATGGTCTTTATTTGTTCAATGTTATGACTATTCATCTAGCGCATCCTCTATTCAAACATCTGGGTCAACATTTTCTCCATGATCAGGCCGTCATTTATCGCATCGTTAGAGAAATAAACCCGATGCCAGAAGATAGAGTATTGGAGATAGGTCCAGGGTCCGGTGTCTTAACTCGAGTATTGTTGGAGCATCTACCCCATATTAGCGTCGTTGAGCTAGACGCTAGATGGGCTAGGAAACTAGCTTGTGCAGATAATATATCAGTTTACCAACAAGATTTCCTTAAGTTTAACTTAAACCAAGAGGAAAATTCTAAGTGGCGAGTGGTTGGTAATTTGCCGTATTATATTTCAACCCCCATTTTATTACACTTACTTTCGCAAGTAAGTTGGGTAATTGACCAACACCTCATGTTACAAAAAGAGGTGGCGGAGCGCGTTACAGCTGACTCTGATACCACCAACTTTGGTCGGTTGAGTATTATTTTACAATGGAGGTATGTGGTGTCTGAGGTTTTGCCAGTACCTGCTAGTTGTTTTACTCCACCACCGAAAGTAGCTAGTACTTTTATAAGAATGATTCCAAAACCGCAAACGCTACCTCTGTCCATTGACTTGCTGGCTACTGTGACGCGCGTGGCTTTTAGCCAGAGACGGAAGTTGTTGCGACATACTCTGGGAAAATGGTTAGAGGAACGAAAGTACGCGGGGAATTTTGATTGCCAACGCCGAGCACAAGAAGTTTCAGCTACGGAATATTGGTACTTAGTCGACGAATTGGGGCGCTGATGAGTCCTTTGCGAATAAGGCTGTTGCACCATCGGCTGGTGCCGCGGTAATTTGGTGGTGTCGTAGGTTGTGCAACAGTCGTATTATCAAATTTTCCCCAAAATGGATCATGCCTATACCTTACTGGCCAGAAATTTTAGCTGAACTCTCTGCCTTCTTCCCTCATCGCATTTCTATAGCCTCATTTCACTTTGACACAGTTTATTGAACCTGTGTAAAGTGTAAAGGTCTCTTAAAAGTCTCCCTTTAGATAGATTTGCTGGGAAGTCAGCCTCTTGTGCTTGGCGGAGACTCTGGTAAATAGGCACTGGGTTCTAGCCTTTGCATTTCAGTCTCAATCCAAATTTTGACTTGTTCATTGACTTGTTTGGTGGGTAGGTTTTGCGGATCAATGGGAGGACCAAACGAAATATCGATAATACCTGGGCGGTTCGGATAGCCGTTTTTTGCCCAGCATTTTCCAGAGGTAATGGCTACCGGAACAATGCTGGTATGAGTCGCTTGTGCCAAGCGAACGCCACTTTCTTTATAGTGGCCAATATGTCCTCTAGGTATCCGGGTCCCTTCTGGAAAAATTAAGACCCAGCGTCCTTGGGTTAAATGGACTTTTCCAAGTTTGAGGATTTGACGAAATGCTTGCAATCCCATCGTTCGGTTAATCCCAATCATGCCAATGCGCTTCAACGCCCAACCAAAGACGGGTAATTTGAAAATTTCTTTTTTTAATACGATAGATAAAGCTTGCGGTAAAATGGCTATATACACTAAAGTTTCATAGGGGGACTGATGTTTAGATAGTAAGATGCTCGGGGTGGTGGTTTGTACATTTTGGAGCCCATGAACTTGGTAGCTTATACCCAACAATAGGTGACAGGCCTTTAAAATTTGTATGACCCATGCCCTTGCTATGACATACAATTGGTCAGCCTGAATTCCTAGTAGTCCCAAAACCAGGATAGGTAAGCCATAAATGACCACTGTACAGATTAACCAAGCGAAAAATACCAAGTTTAATAAGATTCGCATGGATGATTCAATAAATAGTTGGCAAAATCAGTTAGATGATGATGTTCTTGCAAATTCGAAAATACCAAAGGAGTTTGAGGTACTTTCAAACCGGTGTGGACTAAATGTAAGCGACACCCTAAACTTTCACCCGCTTGTAAATCCGTAAGACTGTCACCCACTAAGTGCGTTTGATGGGGATCAGCACGAAATCTAGCACATATCTCTTGCAACATACCATTTTGAGGTTTGCGACAGTGGCATCTATCTTCAGGTAGGTGTGGACAAAAAAAGATGGCATCTATTTTGCCACCGTATTCTGCCAGTTGGGTTATCAGTTTGTGGTGTATGGCGTTGAGTACATCCATATCAAATAAGTTTCTAGCTAACCCTGACTGATTGGTCGCAATGGTTAAAGTCCAACCGTTTTTGTACAATTGAGCCAGTGCTTCTAAGGCTCCTGGTAGTGCTTCCCATTCTTCTGGAGATTTAATATAGTCCATACGATCTTGGTTAATAGTACCATCTCGGTCTAAAATAATCAGTGGAAGATTCATAATCAGTTGCTTGGGAGAAAAATAAACTCAAGACCATGGGATTGTCAAATTGTTAGGTGGTTCACCGAACCTGCTGGGCTTGAAGCTTTGCCTTGTCATTAAAGACTATTGCAACAGTCTTCATTAGGGTAGTTCGTCGGGGATGTGTCCAAGTCTTATCTTGCTAAAAATTATATCATAGACCGTGTGCCCCAAAGTTTTGCCGCGTCGTTCAAATTTGGTTTCGACCCTATAACCCGGTTTGGGGCAGAATCCATCAGCACCCATGGATTGATTTTTTAGTTGGGAATGTTCTTGCAAATTCAATAAGATATGTTCTGCGTAATCTGCCCAGTCGGTAGCACAATGCAGATAACCTGAGGGCTTGAGTACGCGTACCATTTCATCCAGAGAGTTGGCTTGAATGAGGCGTCGCTTATGATGTCTTTTTTTTGGCCATGGGTCTGGGAAAAAAATATGAATAGCTAGCAATTGTTCATCAGCTATCATTTTTAGAAACTCTAGGGCGTCCAAAACCACAATGCGTACATTGATCAGCGAATGATCAACTAACTGACGGATCAAAGACCCGACACCGGGTAAGTGTACTTCACAAGCTATAAAATTCCACTCTGGAAGCATTTTGGCCATAGCCGCTGTAGCTTGACCCATGCCGGAGCCTATTTCCAGTACCGTTGGTAAATCTTGTCGATCCTCACCAAAAACCAAAGGGTTGTATGGTTTATCTGGTGTATAAGTTAAGATATATTGCTGACCGTATAGCTCTAGGGCTTTTTTTTGACCACTGGTTAAGCGACCACTGCGTAGTACAAATGACTTAATGCCACGATGATGGTTTGATAGATGAGGTTCTGTCATGAAGTTTACTCTTAGAGACCTTTGCACCGACGGCTGGTGTCGCTCAGACGGACTGCCAAAGTACAAGGCTTCCGAGCACCACGCAACCAGAGGAATTTACAAAGAAAAGACTGTTACGCCTCGGTTTACTATTCGACTGGACTGCCAAGGTTTGTGCCAAACTCGGTCTTATAACGACGACAGCTCACTGGGATCGTACAAGGACTTTATTTTGTAACGAGTACATATCGCATGCCACCGCTTAGGAACTAGTCGCCGTTTGATGGCGATCAGGGGTTAAGGTGATTTCTTTGATGGGGAAATTGGTAACGCCGGCTAGGAGTGCGAGTGCTATATCCGCATACCACATCCATTGGTAACTTCCAGAATAGGCGATAGCTAAACCACCCAAATAGGCACCGAGAAAACCACCAATTTGGTGGGAAAGCAAAGTTAATCCGAACAAAGTACCTAAATATTTAACACCAAACAGTTTACCTACAATGGTTGCTGTGGGTGGCACCGTCGCCAACCAAGTCAGTCCCAACGCAAAAGCAAAGATATAAAAGGTAAGCTCATTTTTAGGAGCTGATAAATAAATCGCCACCATGACCGCACGAGATATATACATAATAGCTAAAATGTATTTGCTCGGTATAAAATTCGTACAGTAACCAGCCAGAATACTGCCTATGATATTGGCAAGACCGATAATTGCAATGGAAAGTGACGCTACTCCAGTGGTTAAACCGCAAAGTTCTATTTCAGTAGGTAAATGCGTCACTAAAAAAGCAATATGAAAACCACAGGTAAAAAATCCTAAATGTAAGAGCCAATAACTGTAATTACCCAAAGCCTCGCGTACCGTTTTACTCAAGGACTG